>DATMQC010000114.1:0-4910 GCA_035567275.1 Chthoniobacterales bacterium
GGCAAGCATCGCGAAAATGACCGCCTCCCCCAAAGGCGCGAACAGGAATTTTGCGGTTCCGCTCAGGAAAAAAATTGGCACAAACACGATACAAATACAGAGGGTGGAAACAAATGCAGGCACCGCGATTTGCGCGGCTCCGTCGAGAATGCCGTCATGGAGCGACTTTCCCTCCTCCAAATGTCTGTCAATATTCTCAATCGTAACCGTCGCATCATCGACGAGTATTCCGACCGCCAAAGCGAGGCCGCCCAGGGTCATGATATTAATTGTCTCCCCAAGCGCCGATAACACCGCAAGCGACGTGAGAATGGAGAGGGGGATTGAAACGGCGATAATAAGCGTGCTCCGCCAGCTTCCAAGAAATATCAGGATCATCAAGGCCGTGAGACAACCCGCAACGACCGCCTCCTTGATCACTCCTTCGATCGCTGCCGTAACAAAGATCGATTGATCCGACAGCGTTTGAATATTCAATCCCTCGGGCAGAGTCGGTTTCAGCCGTTCAACGAGTGCCTTTTCACCCTGCACAATATCCAGCGTCGATGCTTTGCCGTTCTTTTGAACCTGAAGCATCGTGGCGCGCCGTCCGTCAAATCGAACAATATTTGTCTGCGGTGTGAAACCGTCTCGGACATTGGCAACATCGCGGATATAGGTGGTCGTCCCGTTCATCGTCCGAACCGGTATGTCTTCCAGCTCTTTGAGGGTTTTCGGGCTGGAGTTCAGTCCGATGTCAAACTCCTCCGTCCCGATTTTGGCCGTTCCGGAAGGCAGTATGATATTTTGCGCATTGACTGCATTGATGACATCGGTCGGTGACAACCCTCGCGCCTGAAGAGCCTCAGCGTTAAGGTCAATCGATACAACTCGCTGTTTCCCCCCGTAGGGGTAGGGAACGGCGGCTCCCGGTACGGTCACCAGTTGGATGCGCAAGAAGTTGAGGGCAAGGTCATTAAGCTGTTGCTCCGAAAAGTTCTTTCCACTCAGACCCAAGCGCAGAACTGGCACGTTTGACGCGCTGAAGCTAAGTATCAAGGGAGGCGTCTCTCCGGGAGGGAGCTGCTTGAGGACTGCCTGAGAGGCGGCAGTGAGTTGAGCCATTGCCACTGGGACACTGGCGTTTGGCTGAAGGTAGATCTTGACGACTCCAATTCCATTGTAGGAGGTGGACTCGATGTGCTCGATGTCATTTACGACGGTCGTCAGGATTCTTTCGTAAACCGAAGTGATCCGGTTGGAGAATTCCTGTGCCGGCATTCCGGTGAAATTCCAGATAGCCGCGCAGACCGGGATATTGATATCGGGAAAAATGTCTTTTGGGGTTTGTAAAATGGAAAGGGCGCCGGCGATCAGAATAAAGATCGCCAGGACGATAAACGTGTATGGGCGTCGCAATGCTAGCTGGACGATCCACATAAGGAGTTTTTGTAAATGAAAGCCGAAGGGATCAAAGGCAGCAGAGTTAAAAAAACTCGCTAAATTGACCGGTCAGTCAGTAAGGAGAAAACAACACCAGATCGGCCTTTCCCGCAAATAAGATTCCCTGGAACGATTCGCGCGTGCTTTAGGAGATTTCGACTGTGCCCTCGTGTCCTCTCCCCGAAATACAATGTCAGATGGATGGTCGATGCCAGGAGACATTTTTCACCACAGAGACACAGAGAACACAAAGTTCGAAGGGAAATGAATCGGTTGCTAACCCTCTGGCTTCGGTTGCGAAATTCCTCCACCCCGTGCTTGACGTTCCCATTTCTGTTGGAAATGGTCGTGTGAGGCGGAAATACCGTCAAGCGGGTTCGCCAAAATCAGAAGCCCCAATTTTCCTGTCTTTTCTTGGCTTGGTGTCCTCTGTGCCTCTGTGGTGATTCCCCCTCCGCCTGATGCTCCTTTCTTATTGCTACCGATGGTGCTCCCTGAATTCCGACGGACTTGCCTGAGCTATTTGCCTGAATATACGGGTGAAATAAGAGGCGTCCTCGAACCCCAGCTGATATGCGATCTCGGAAATATTCAGATCCGAGTGAGCTAGAAGCCGCTTCGATTCCAGGATTAGTCTTCCCTGAAGATGGTCTGTCAGGTTTTTTCCCGTCTCCTTCCTTACAAGTTGATTCAGCCAACTGCGTGACACACCCAGAAATCTGGATACTTCCGAAGCGCTCGCTATCTGATAGGGGCGGGAGTTCAGCCGGCGCAAGAAACGAGCTGTCAGAGATGAGTATTTCTGAAAGGAATTGGACCCCGCTTGATTCGAAAGCGTGCGCCTGATCTCGATAAACAGCAGCCGCAAAAGGGCCGCCGTCGCCGCCTGATATCCGAGCTGCTTGGAGCTGAATTCCGCGAAAATCTGCTCCACGCAGCGAGTCACCCTCTCTTCGGTCGCAGGCGTAACCCGCAGCACCGCTCGAAAATGCGCCGGATCGAATGCCGGACAGTCCTCGAACAGGTCAATCGAGTGTCCTTGCGCCTCCAGAAAATCTTGTTGGAACGAGACGATGTAACCGCTCGTCGACTCCAGCGTTCCGAACGTATGCACCGCTCCTGGAGGCACGAAAACAAAGGAGGGCGCGTTCACCGGAAAACTGTCGAAATCGATGCTAAAGGAGCGTTCCCCGCGCGTGATCCAGAAAATCTGATAGAAATCATGTCGATGCGGGCGGTGGCGATTCCCGCGGAACTTGTTTCCTTCTTCGAGCGTCGCGATGTGCAGGCCTTCCCGAGCGTCGACCGGATAGTCTGAAAACGGAAAGAGTCTGGGCTCAAGCTCACTCAAACTGGAACTCGCTCTTAGGGATGCGTCCACAGATTCACGTTGCGCAGAGGACGGCGGCTGAAGCGGTGTACCCATGCAGGAATGTCTTCGCCCCAACCGGACCGATCTCCCCGTTGCAGAAAAATCCTGCCAGCGGCAGATCGCCCAGAATGTAGGCAAGTGTTCCTGCGTCGTGATCTGACGTACCGAAAAGCCCTCTGCCCCTGCCCGCACACGAGAAAAGAAGAATTCCGATCGGTCCGAACATGCGCCTCTTGACCGCCTCAGAAGCGAGAATCAGATCCTCACGCGCTGATTTCGAATCGCGCAGCTGAAATTGTACCGTCTGGCCAACTCTGGGATAGGCGCCCACAGCAAGTGCGCCGATCTGCGGATCCGCTCCGAGTATGTTGCGAATCAGGAAATCGCCCTGCTTGAAATCCTCAATATACTCGGAAACGGCCAGACCCAGAAACAAGTTATTTCTTACCGACACTCTTTGTTCCGCCGGAATGCTTAGAAATGCAGCCTCCAGAGCCTGGTAGGCCGGGAAATTGCCGATTTCCAGAATCAGGTTTTCTTCCGCCTTTGTAATCGGCGACGGATCGCCAATCGGCCGGCATCCCTGACTGACGAGCGGCAAAACGACCAAACCTTGCTTAAGGGCAATGGCCAGAAGTGGCGCGGGCGAAATATCGCCATCCCGCATCAGAAAGATTTCCGCGTTGCGTGCGCTTGCCAAACCCCCAAGGACAGGTACGCGTGGATACGCTGCGCTAAAATCCTCCAGCCACGTTTCAACTCCACCGAAATACGGATTGGCCAGAATGATCCATGAGCGCGCCTCACTGGGCGCGACTCCGGTCGAAGTGTGCCAGAAATCTGGTCCGGGGGATTCCAAAGCCGCATTCTCATCGATCTGAGTAACCGTGAAACTCCCCGCGGGAAGGGAAAGCAGGAGCAGACTGAATCCAGGCTCTCCCTCGACTTCGCGCTTCTTTCCTATAACGCCCCATCCTGAGCAACCCACTAGTTGCGGAACATGCCCGTGCAGACGGATCAATTCGAGAGTGTCTTCGATCTGCGGACGCCATTCCTGGGTGACGAAGAGAAAACCAAGCGATGCATTCGTCCCCATCTCCTCCCGCAGATCCCGCGCAACGCCTATTACGGCATCCTCCGAATATCGACCCACAAAAACCCTCGATGCTGCTCTGGGTGTCATCATGAATAATGTACGAGATGAGTGTTTGAGATTCAAAAGCTCGCTGACGAATTCTATCGTCGTGTTCGTCTTTTCCTGCTTTTGGCGCTCTGATAAAGCAATTCATTAAATGAGGCGGATTGTCATCACCGGCGGACCGAGTAGCGAACCTATCGATGGGGTCCGCTTTATTACAAATCAATC
Source organism: Chthoniobacterales bacterium (assembly GCA_035567275.1). Lineage (GTDB taxonomy): Bacteria > Verrucomicrobiota > Verrucomicrobiia > Chthoniobacterales > JAFAMB01 > DASZHC01. Next base: position 4,161 of record DATMQC010000114.1, read on the forward strand.
TACCGGCGAATTGGCGGTTCTGGTTGCTCAGCACTTTCAAAAAGCCGGACATGAGGTTGAACTCCTTTTAGGAAGACGGTCGATTTTCCGGACTTCTTCGGCCAGATTTTTTGACACCAATGAAGATCTTGAGCGGTTGCTGAGCGAGGTCGTCAACCGGGAAGAGGTGCGAGCGGTGTTGCACGCGGCGGCGCTAGCCGATTTTGCGGTCGCGAATATAGTCGTCGAGGGCCAGAGGCAAGAAGCCGCGAAGATTTTCAGCGCGGCCACATCAATTCAGCTTCGGCTTGTTCCAAAAAAGAAGGTAATCGCACGGCTCAGACAACTCTTTCCCGCAGCATGGATCATCGGCTGGAAATTCGAATTGGATGGTTCACCCGCCGATGTGGTTAGCAAAGGTATCCAGCAAATAGAGAAATACGCCACGAATGGTTGCATTGTGAACGGTTCGGCCTTTGGTCCGGGGTTCGGCTATTGCAATTCAACCGGGTTGGTGCGGTCGGTCCGAAACAAGGAGAAACTGGCCGATCTTTTGTTGCAACTGGTCCAAGAGGCCGGGTAGCCGAAGGCTTTGCGGAGCCGGATAGGTAGGGCTGGATCTCCGAGCCAGCCGTTCAAACGGGGCAGACTCGCCAGGCACGGCCGGTTTCGCCGGGCAGCACGAGGATCTGCCTCTGCTACGGGGCAGTGTCCAGCTGAAATTGAGTTGCATCCGTTAGGCGATGAACTAGTCTCAAAATCCCAGCGCTT
>DATMQC010000115.1:0-4293 GCA_035567275.1 Chthoniobacterales bacterium
CCTGCTGAGCGGCTCCTCACTCTTTCACCCCCGGTGTCGCTCCCCGATATCCCGTTAACTCCATGTATCCAACGCCATCTACCGGCTTGTTTCCGCGTTCACCTCTGAGCTTTATGGCACCCTCCCAGTAGACCACGGAGAGGTTCAGTTCTTGATTCTCTACCCGTGGCACGATTACCAAGTCGAGATTCAGCTTTGGAATTCGGAGCGTCCATTCTATGGGATAGCTAACTTTGGTCGAAGGACTCTGCCAAGATTTCAGCGACGTCAGCTCAAAATCGTTGACTCCGAGATCCACGATCGATCCGTCGGCATCAATCCACTTTCCGCACGAATAGGGATCGATGCCGCCATTCCTCAGACGCATCTGGTAAAGCATCAGATCGCTTCCGTCCGTGAACTGAATCCCAAACCAATTCCAACCAACTTGGCCTTCCGCCAACTGGTTTGTCGCCCACTCGCGGTCAAACCAGGAATTGCCGGTTACCTCATGGGTATCGTTGCCAATTGTGATTGAACCGGAGGTTGTCAACCGGGTGATCGAATAATAATAGGATGCTCTTCCGATTCCTGCCGCCTTCTGGCTTAGTCCGTTCTCTCCTTCAAGAACTGCAGGCTTGGTCGGTTTCAACTGCAGATCGATCGAGTGGTTCGCACTCGCCGCATGCAAATGAAAATCCGATGCATACGAAAGCTCCCAGTTATCTATCCAGGCCAACCGCTTGCCACTTCCAAACCCGGCTTCTCCGAACGCTCCGCGGCTAACGCGACTATCATAATAGAATTGTTTGTTGTTGATGTCCGTCACGGCAAAATGAGCGAATTTCAGGTCATCCATGACAAAACGCGAACGCATCGGAATGCGCTTGCGCACCGGTCGATAGCCATATCGAAAAAACGTAACTTGATAACCAAATTCTCGACCATCTTTTCCCCGGAGATTTCCGGTAAAATACCACCATTCTGTCCTAAAGCCGTAGTGCGGTAGATGATCCAGAGGAAGTGTGATTTGATAACCTGGAACGGCAAGACTCCACCCGTCTGCGTTGGCCTCCTCTCCTCTTCCGGATACGCAGGCAACGCAAAGGACAAAAATGACGAGCATTCTCACAATCACGCATCCATCCTGATTGATTCGATGATGTTCGATTTGGTCGCCCGGTTGGCAGGCAACAAACTTGCCAACGCGGCGATGGGCAAGAGCCAGATTGGTGTAAACAGTAGCTGCTCCCAGGGCATTCGAAGAGGAATACTCCATCCGAAGAAAGCCTTGTTAATGACTTCGGTTAACACCAGGGATAGCGCCCATCCGCCAAGAAGGCCCACCGACAGCGACGCAATCCCGATTAGCTGCGACTCCGCTATAATAAGGCCACGGACCTGGCTTCGGGTCACGCCCACCGCACGCAGCATCCCAATCTCACGTTTTCGCTCGTCTACCAAGACCGCAAGATTCAAAACGATCCCTATCACCGCGACGAACACCGCGATTACGCGAAGCACGTGCGTAATAGCAAAGGTTTGATCAAATAACTCAACGACAGCATGTCGGAGATCACGATTCAAAGAAAACCTGTAGTCTTGAGCTTTCGCATAATTTCTTCGGATGCTGTCGGCCACGGCTTTAGCCTTGGTTCCAGGACGCAGATAAAGAGCCACCGAATTCACCCGGGAATCGTGCCAATACTGCTCGAATGTACTCCTCTGCATCAGCATGACGCCAGAATCGCGAGTATAATCATAAAAGACTCCGGCTACATGAAAGGCACGGATTCCCCTAGGAGTCGCAATTGGAACTGAATCTCCCTCCCTAAGTCTTAAGCGCCTGGAAAGCGGCTCCGAAATGGTTACCGCATCCGGTTTGCGGAAAGCCTCATATTTTTCCGCATTTTTCCCGCCCAGATACTCTGGGATATTGCGTTTCGTCCCAACAACTACCCCTAATGAAATCGGTTCCCGATTCACTAGAACTGTGAGCCCACGATAGGTATCGATCATCTCAACTTCCGGCCGGGCTTTGACCGCCTGAATCAGTTCCTCGGGAATAAAGTTCTCGAACCCAATAGTTTCATTCGCCGCAGGCGCGATAAAGAGGTCGGCGACAAGACGCCTGTCAACCCAGCGATCGATTGTTTTCCGGAACGAGTAGATCATGATCGAAATGCTGATGAGCATTGCCAGTGCCGAAGCCAAAGCAGCGACCGTGATTGCATGGCGATAAGAGGCTCGGACGAAATTCTGCGAAGCGAGTTGCAGCAGAACGACCGTCTTGAAGATGCGACTAGCCCAAATGCCGCACCTATGCGTGACGTGAGGGCCAAGGCAACAGAAACCCGCCATCGTCAGAAAGGCGCAAACGAATCCTGCGGGGCGGTAGCCATTCAAGGCGAATTGAGCAGTCACGAAGGCCAGCAACAAACTCGCGCCGCTCAGCAAAATCCAAATCAAACGAGGCTTCTGGCTTCGTTCGATCAGAAATCCAAGATTTAGCGCTCGAAGCGGAGGAAGGTTGGCACCGTCGTTGGCTGGGACTAGCGCCCCCAGAATTGCAGTGACCACGCCGAGCAGAAAGACCCAGGGAATCTGCCACACCGGGAGATACAGATGCTCGATACTCACAAGTACATAAAGATTAGTCACAGTCTTTGAAACGACATGCACTAACACGTTTGCGAGCAACACTCCACCGGCGCAGCCGATAGTCGAACCCAGCACCCCGTAAAGCGCTGCTTCGCCGAGAAACAAGAAGCGAATCAGTTGCCTGCTTGCTCCCAGGGTTCGGAGAATCCCTATTTCGCTCCGCCTCCTCACAACAGAGGCAGCGACCGTGTTGTAGATCAAAAACACACCCACCAACAAAGAAACCATGCTGAGAGCAGTGAGATTCAATTGAAATCCTGCCAGCATCTGCTCCACCTGCCTGCTGCGCTCTTCGGGAGCCTGGACAAGAACATCCGGAGGCAGCAGCCTTTGGAGTCGATCCCGAACCGGTCCCGGATCGGCCGGATCGTTAACTCGAAACAAGACCCTGGTCAGTTTACCTTGCAGTTGGAGTAACTCCTGGGCCCAACCGATATCCATTGCGGCGAACTGGCTTTCTCCATCTCTCTGCCGCAAGATAAAACGCAGTACAAGCCTGGCTTCGCGTCCGTTCACATTGATTCGAAGCGTATCGCCCCGACTCAAATGATGTGCCTCGGCAAATTGACTGGTAACCGCTACAACCGCACGATCACTGAACCAGGCGTCGCCGTTCGATGATTCTGTGTCGGACCCATCAATTCTGGAGTTTTCAAATGCGCCGTTTGTCAGTGGGTCAACGCCCAAAATGCGAAGATACTCTCCCGGATAGTCCGCAAGAGTCACAAGCCCTTCAACGACCGGCGTTGCCGCAGCAACGCCATCGACTTTTTGCAGCGCAGGGAAGAGCGCATCGTCCATCACTCCACTCGTCTCAAGATTTGCCCTTCCCGCGACAACGTCCACGCTCGCTCGGAACGCGGATGTTGCGCTTCGGTTCGATATCTGAATCGCGAGATAGACCGCGACACCAAGAGCGATGCTCAGGATGTTTATCGCAGCAAGGACCTTGTGTCTCAACGCATACCGGACGACATGCTCAAGGAAAAACCTCACCTGTTTTTGCCGTACTCTCCTCCCGTGGCTGCGGCAAGCAGAGAGCTCTGCAGTGTTTGCAGAAATCCTTCGTCGGTAATCTTTCGACCGTCCGGATCGGTCACGTAGAAGCTGTCAAAGGCTGCCCCCTTTTCTGTTGCGACACGCGACAGCGCAATATTGACCCCCGCGCGCGAGAGGCGGAAAAGTACATCGTATAGCAAGCCAAGACGGTCTGCAGTTTGGAGATCGATCACAGTATAGCTGGGATGAATCTGATTAGATACGACAAGCTTCGTTGGGAAATCCATTCCCAGTGGCAAATGGAACGCCGTACGCTTACGGGCTTTCTCGAGAAGCGGACCAAAATCGTAATCAATGTTTTCAAGTGAAGTCTGCAGCACGGATTCGACCAGCTTTTGATCACGCTCATCGGTGACGGGCCGAAAACTAGTATCGCACACCCTGAAAACTCCTAACATCAAATTATCAACGCGGGTGTAAGCATCAGCGCTCAAAATGTTGATCGTCGCCACGGCGAAAGAGCCTGCTATTTTTGCCATCAGCGCAGCTCGATCCCATGTACAAATCCAGCATTCACTGTGACCCTGGTCCGGTTTGCTATGCCACCTTACAACCGCCGCAAGGCCTGGAGCAGGATCGCGAAATCTGGACTCG
>DATMQC010000116.1:0-7794 GCA_035567275.1 Chthoniobacterales bacterium
TGTTATCGGGCTGCTGATTGCAGGAGAACAGAAAGATTGCTTGAAGTGCCAAAAGGGCAGAGAGCGAATGCTTGTTCATTAAAGATGACATCTATGGGTCCTGAGCAAATGGGCCGGGTTGGTGCCGGTATCCCGATCCAGTGAGCGTGAGCCTTAGCGCTCTTTCTTTTTGTTCTTGTTCTCCGCCTTTTGAGGCTGGGGATGAGGCTGAGGGTGAGCTTGTGGATGAGGTTGGGGTTGAGATGGCGGGTGAGGCTGGGGTTGAGGTTGAGAGTGATTTTGAGGGTGATTTTGAGGGTGAGGTTGCTGGGCAATATGCCGTACAGCAATATGGGGCATTGGCTGCGGGTGCGGTTTGACCGCGTTTTCCGCGTTGTGTGGTTGTCCCTGCTCGGCCGGGGGTGTTTTAGCCTTCTCTGAAACTCGTTTTTGCGTTTCGCTCGCCTTTTCTACCGGTTTGCCTGGTTTGGGCGGTTGTGGACTTTTACCCTTTTGTTGCTCCAGCGCTTTTTCCTCTACCGTTCGCGGCTGACCGGAGGGTGCGGGTGGTATGGTTTCAGGTTTACCAGGGCCTGGTTGATTTGGTCTGGCTGCTTGGACCTGTGCCTTGGGAGGAGGAACCGGTTTGGGCGGCAGTGTTTTCGGGACCGGCGTCTGTTGAACAAACTTCTGATGAATCTGTTCGGCTTGACTCTGAGGGAGACCTTTCCAACCTCGATCGACCTGTGCCTTGCCTAGTTGTTTTGCCGCGGCAGGCTGCGTCGCCGCCACAGGTTTTAATTTTGCCGGCGGCGCAATTACCCTGAGCGAATTCCCTTGCGCCTCGGTTCGGAAAGCAGCGTTCCGTTGTAATTGCGGTGTATAGTTTATCTTATAATTAGGCACCTGCTGGCCCTGGCGCTGAACAAACTCGGATACTCGTTCGTATTTGGGGCCGTAATTGTAAATTACGTTATTGTTATAGGCTATATTGGTAATGTTCTGTGTGCGATTGATAATCGTGACGTTTTGCGCAGGCGGAACGACGAATTCCCTGTAAGAGGGTCGGCAAAAATCTCCGATGCGAATGAAAGCGAAGGCGGCGGGTCCGATATCATAATAACTGTCGCACCATGAATGAACGCCAACGTCGACCGTTACCGACGCTTCGGGCGGCAGGGGTGCCCAGCCAACGTAATCATCTTCATCTGTATGACGCCAGGACACCCACCCCGGCGCCCACTCATCACCGGGGACCCAGACCCATCCGACTCCGGCGACACGAATCCAGCGGCCGTAGTGATACGTAGCCCAGCCGAAATCTTCATTCGAGACCCAGCACCATCCGCGATCCGTCCAGACCCAGTGACCGTCAGTGTACGGTTGCCACGATGAGGTAGAGACTGCGACATTTGGTTGCCAGACATAACCATAATCGTCGTCGTAAAACCAATTGCCGTCCGATGAGAGGCGTTCGTAGAAAACGTCGTAATCTGCGGAGGACTCGTCGATCACACCGGAATCAGGGTCGGGGTCTTGAAACGAGACGACATGCGCTCCCCCTTTGGTGGAAGGCTGAGCTGCCAGGGGAGTTCCCAAAGCGAATGGCAAGCCTGCGGCCGCGCACAGCATGGGGAAGATGAATTCTTTCATTAAAGATGTAAGAATTTGGACTTCAACAAATTCTTTCTTATTCAACCGCAGTTTTTGCCCGGCGTAGTGTTCCCTCACGCGGAAAAGAAAAAACGATTTATACCTGTTGCCGCGTTGTCGTTACCGATAAAAAACCAGTTGCGAAAAATGTTGAGGTCGGAATTGATTTGATGATGAGTCCTTCGGTCAGGGTTCGCTTTGCACCATCGCCTACTGGTTATCTTCATGTCGGGGGAGCCAGAACGGCGTTGTTCAACTGGCTTTTTGCCCGCCACAATCGCGGAACATTCATCCTCCGAATTGAGGATACCGACAAAAGCAGAGAGCAGGAGCAGGCGGTCCGAGTGATCTATGATGGTTTGCGGTGGTTAGGTCTGGAATGGGACGAAGGTGCGGGCCGCGGTGGGCCATTTGGTTCCTATTTCCAAAGCGAACGCGCGGTTATCTACGAGAAGTATCTGAATCTTCTGCACAACAAAGGCGTTCTTTATGAGGACGAGGGAGCGATCCGTTTTCGATCCTCTCGAAAACCGGTAGTCGTGGATGACCTGGTTTGCGGAAGAATCGAATTTGACCGCAGCTCGGATCCCGACATTACGGTTCGCCGCCCCGATGGTTCGTGGATTTTTCATTTCGTAAATGTTGTGGACGACATCGAAATGCAGATCTCGCACGTGATTAGAGGAGAAGACCACCTGACTAATACTTCCAAACATTTGGAGCTCTACGAAGCGTTGAATGCTGAGCCGCCCCGATTTGCTCACATCCCTTTAATTTTGAATCGGGACGGCTCGAAGATGAGCAAACGCGACGCAGGCTCGAGCATCGCGAGCTATGTCGAACAGGGATATGCTCCCGAGGCCGTGAGGAACTACCTTTGCCTGCTCGGTTGGTCACCCAAAGACAATCGGGAAGTGATTAGTATCGACGAGGTGGTCCAGCTTTTCGACTTGACGAAGATCAACCGAAAGAATGCGGCGTTTGACCTGGATAAATGTGATTGGCTGAATCGCCAGTATATCCATTCCATGTCGCTCAACAGATTTCGCGAGTTGGCCGACTCGTTTATCCGAGCAGCCGGAATTAATGTCAGCGACGAGAACTATTTGTTCCGGGTCCTTGAGATAGTCAAAGAGAAGATCAAGTTCTTTAAGGAAGTGCCGGGTTGGATTGATTTTTTCTTTACTGAAGGATTCCCTTTTGACCAGAGCGCGGTGGGGCAAAGTCTTCGTAAACCCGGAGCGATGGCGCGCCTTCGGTCGCTTCGGGATGCGTACGCAGCGCTGGAAGTTTGGTCGGCGACAAATCTCGAATCGACATTGAAGCACCTGGGTAAAGAAATCGGATGCAAGGCAGGTGATTTGATCCATCCCGCTCGAGTTGCGGTGAGTGGCAAAGCTATTGGGCCAAGTCTCTATCATATGTTTGAGGTTATGGGCAGGGACCGTGTGCTGCGAAGAATCGACCGTGCCATTCAACTTTTCGGATGAGCGATGGGTTCTTTCTCCATACAAAGCTTGCGGGTATCGAAAGAAGCCGATCTCCGGCTTGCCGTGCTCGGAGACCCTGTGGATCATTCTTTGTCTCCTTCAATGCAAAACGCGGGCCTGGTATCGTTGCATCTTCCTTATCGTTATGTCCGGTTGCATGTTCGCCCGGGTGATCTGGTCGAAGCTTTCCATCTTCTCCGAGACCGGGATTTCATCGGGTGGAACCTGACGCTTCCTCACAAACTGGCCGCTTTGGATTTGCTCGACGGACTTGATCCGGTGGCTCAAAGACTCCGTTCCGTCAACACGGTAGTTAACCGATCCGGCCGTCTATTTGGTTTTAACACGGATGGCGCTGGATTCATAGCTGCGATCCAGGAAGCATTTAACTGCGACCTGCGAGCGCTCAGGATTGCTGTGCTTGGAGCCGGCGGCGGAGCGGGCCAGACGGTTGCACGTCACCTGTCCGAGCTAGGCGTCCCTTCCTTGGTAATAGTCAACAGGACTGTTGCGAAAACTGAGCGCCTTGCTAAGGATCTCGCGGCGCAATCAAAAACCAGGATTCGAATTGAAAAATGGGATCGTCTTGCCGACGTGTGCGGAGAGGTTGATTTGCTTGTTAATGCGTCTTCTGTAGGACTTGACGCAGAACGGATTCACGAAGGATGGAGAGCCCTCGAACCACGCCACTTGGTCTTCGACATGGTTTACGGACCGCAGGAGACTTCTTTGGTTCGGTTTGCCCGGGAAAAAGGTGCGAGGGCCACGGACGGTCTGTTGATGCTTTTGCATCAGGGCGTGTTGGCCTTTGAAATCTGGTTTGGCAAACCGGCCCCGGATGGAGTGATGCGTGCGGCTCTTTGGCGGGCTGCCGGCAGGATCTGAAGGGGTGAGCGGATCGAGTCACTAAAAAGTTGTGGTTCGTCGCAAGGTCTGTAACGTTGCGCGTTCCATTGGGCATGGGAGTTCTAGAACCATTAGTAGAGATCGCGAAAGCGAGCGGATGCTCTGATTGCGAGGCGTGCCGCGAAGTCGTTCGCATGGCTGCAGATGAACAGCGCTCTGTGGTCCAATCGATTTTGGACTCGCGATTGGTTAACGAGACGATGTTCTTAAAGGGCGTTAGCGGCTGGCTTGAGATTCCATGGTGGAATGAGCCGATTAACAGTGTTTCGGCGCCTTTACGCGAAAAGGTACCTGCGAGAACCGCTCTGCGCTATCGTGTTGTTCCCCTGCAACAGAATGAGGATGGCATTTGGATAGCTATCTATGACCCATTTGACTTGATAGCGCGCCAGACCTTGGCCTCAACGCTGGATATTCGCATTCTCTACGCGATGTCCACTCGGACCCAAATCGTGCAGGCTCTTCGTCAAGGCTACGGGGTAGGGGCCGAAACCTTTGAGGCAATCCTCGAGGGACGTTCGGAAGATGAGTTGGCGGCCGATGTCAAACAGGAGACCAACGTTCTGGATCTGGATGATTCAGAAGCCTCGGTCGTCAAATTTGTAAACCAGATTTTGCGCGAAGCGCTCGAGCAAAGGGCGACCGACATCCACGTCGAGCCGTTGCACGACGACCTGCAAATCCGCTACCGCATCGATGGTGTTCTTCATGAAGTTCCAGTTCCCCCGAATATCAAGGTGCTTCAGGCGTCGGTCATCTCACGGCTGAAAATCATGGCGCATCTGGATATTGCGGAGAGGCGTCTTCCGCAGGACGGCAGAATTAATCTGGAACTCGACGGCCAACCGATCGACGTCCGCGTCGCAACGATACCTTCAGTTGCCGGTGAAAGTATCAGCCTTCGTCTGCTCGGGCAGGAGCGGTTCACCTTTGATCGCCTCGACCTGGATGACGGACTCCGAGCTCGGATTCGCCAGTTGCTGGCGATGCCAAATGGCATCGTTCTGCTTACCGGCCCCACCGGTTGCGGGAAATCGACAACGCTTTACACGTTTCTGGCGAGCCTCAATACGAAGGAACGCAGAATCGTAACAATCGAAGATCCCGTTGAATACAAGCTGCCGGGAGTGATCCAGATAGCAGTTCGCCCTGAAATCGATTTAACATTCGCAAATGGTTTGCGGAGTATCCTGCGAGGCGATCCAAATGTAATCATGGTCGGAGAAATGCGTGACCGCGAGACCGCGGAAATTGCCATTCGAGGCGCGCTAACCGGCCATCTCGTATTCAGCACGCTGCATACCAATGACGCAATCGGCGGAATTACCCGCCTCGTGGATATGGGGATTGAACCGTTTCTGGTCGCCAATGCTGTGCGAGCATTTATCGCGCAGCGTCTTGTGCGGGTTCTCTGCCCCCATTGCAAAAAGCCTGGCGAATACCCGCAATCCTACCTCAAACAGATTGGCTTCCCTCTCGAGCACGCAAGGAAAGCGATGATGTCGGTCGGCTGCGTGCAATGTCGCCATACAGGCTACGAAGGACGAGCCGCGATATTCGAAATCTGCCTGGTTTCGCAACGCATTCAGGATATGATCACCCAGGGAAAGCAGGGATCGCTTCTGCGGGCGGCTGCCGTGGACGAAGCGATGGTCCCGTTACGCTTACACGGCTGGCGCAAAGTCATCGCGGGTCTAACAACAATTGAGGAAGTCGTTCGCGTTACCGCCTCAGATCTCGAAATGTTGGACGAGTGATCCCATGGCCCTGTTCGTTTACCAGGCCGTCAGCAAAAATGGACAACGCGTCTCCGGTGAGGTGGAGGCGCAAAGCCGGGCTGAAGCTTTTCGAAAGCTGGACCGCGACCGGCTTCAGCCGATATCTCTGAGTCAAAAGGACGGGGTCGAGGCGACCGGCACGGTCAGTGCGAAAAAAGAGAGTGGCGAAGGGGCGCTCCGTACACGCAATATCCGCCTGTCACGGGGCCAGATTATACTGTTCACCGAAGAAATGAGCGATCTGCTTGACGCCGGACTTCAGCTGGAGCCCGCGCTGCGCGTAATGGAAGGGAGAAAGGAGCTTTCAAGCATCAAAGCGGTAGCGTCTGCCCTTCGCCAACAGGTTCGCGAGGGAAGCAGCCTTTCGCACGCTCTTCGCATCGTTTCTCCTTCGTTTGGTGATCTTTTCTGTAATCTTGTCGCTGCGGGCGAGGTGAGCGGATCCCTTCCTGAATTGTTGCGGCGTCAGTCGATCTTTCTTGTTGCGATCGATGATCTTCGGAAAAAAGTCGTAAGCGCCCTGATTTATCCGTCGATGATTTTCGTTCTCGGGATCGGGCTGATTTTTCTATTCATGACCTATCTGGTTCCCCAGTTGACAACTCTTTTCCAGAAAACGGGCAGGGATTTGCCTTTACTCACAAGGTTACTTGTTCAAACCAGCGATTTCTTTTCCCATTATTGGTGGGCTGTTATCGCCGGAGTTGCTGTAGTTGTGTTTGGCTTTTTGCAGCTGATTCGGACGGCTCCAGGCCGCCGCTGGTGGCATCGCACCCAATTGCATCTCCCGTTGTTTGGCTCAATCCTTCGCGGGCGCTTCTACGCTCAATTCTCACAGACGATGGCTAACCTGATCGCGAACGGGATTCCGCTGCTGAACGGTCTTCGACTGATGGGAGGCGCTACTGGAAATGTGCATCTGCGTGCTCTCATGGAGAAAGTTGTGGCAATGGTCGGAGAAGGCGGATCCCTTTCACGGGCGCTTCAGCGCGTGGGCGAATTTCCGCCGATGTTCATCGATATGATTGGCGTCGGCGAGCAGACCGGAGATTTGGCGCATGCCCTCGAAAAGATTGCCCGTCGCTATGACAAGGAGCTCAACGTCAAGATTCAGCGATTGACTGCTCTGGTACAGCCAGTCGTCATCCTGGTGATGGCAGGCATGGTTGGACTGATTGCCTACTCCATCATCAACGGGATATTTGATGCCGTATCAGGTCTTCGTCCGTAGTTGTCGCAGTGCGCATATGAACAAAGTTCGTCTTTTGAGCATGGATTTCGACGGTACCCTGATCCGCGATTGGGCGCCACCCCCGTTCCCTCCAGAGTTGGTGCATGCGCTAAATCGACTGCGAGAGCATGGCGCATCGATTGCCGTGAACACGGGGCGTACGATTAATCTGGTTGAACAAGGGCTCAAATACACTGGATTTCCCATTCGGCCCGATTTCGCACTCACGACTGAACGAGAAGTCTTCCGCTGGACCGATTCGGGATGGGAAGACTTTGGCGGGTGGAACGCGCGGTGTCTCGAGGACCATGCAATTCTCTACGCGAAAATCGAGCGCCCACTTTTGGAGATCGAAGCGTATGTCATACGCGAAACCGGTGCGCGGGTGTATCGGGAGGAGGAACGTGTTTCAGGGATTGTGGCTCGGACAAATCCCGAGATGGATGAGATCGCCCGGTTCATTGACGAGCGCCGCAAAGCTTTTCCAGAGTTTGCTTACCAGCGAAACTCGATTTACCTGCGTTTCTGCCACGTTGCTTATCATAAAGGGGCCGCGTTGGCCGAGTTGCAGCGGCTGATCGGGGTTTCAACCGACGAGACGTTTGCCGCAGGCGATAACTTCAACGACTTGCCCATGCTGGATGGAGTCTTTGCCAGGTTTGTCGCTTGTCCCTCTAATGCGATTGAAGAAGTAAAGGCAACCGTTCGCAAACAAGGGGGATTCGTCGCCGCCCAGGACAGCGGTTCCGGCATTGCG
>DATMQC010000117.1:0-2865 GCA_035567275.1 Chthoniobacterales bacterium
GCCTGCGCACAGAGCGCCGCTTTGAACGAACACTACGATCTCGGATATGACTATGTTCGTCGCCGGAAGCGGATGATTGAGGAGTTGAACAGAAGCACGGTGAGCGATTTAGCCAGGAAATATTTGATGGATAAACCGGCGATAACGGTCATTGTTACCCCTTGAATGAAACGGAAGATTCTATATGGCAGAATACCAGAATACGACTGTATCTTCGGGTGAGATGACTCAGCGCTTCATTGAGTTTGTCATGATGCAGGCTCAAAACGCTGCTTTCGTATTAGGGCAGATCCCACACCCTCAAACCGGAAAAGCAGATGTCAATCTGGATATGGCCCAGCTCCTCATTGATCAGCTCGTCATGATTCAGGAAAAAACAAAGGGCAACCTGAATTCCGACGAGTCGCGTATTCTTGCGCAGACTGTTTCCAATCTTCAGATGCTCTTTGTCGAAGCCGCCCAAGAGAAGTCTTCGACCGCGGCAGAAACGCGTCCGGTAGAACCACAGAAAGCGGAACCGCCAAAGGCGGAATCGCGCCAGCCTGAACAAGCAGCTTCGGAACAAACGGACGCTGATGGGAAAAAGAAATTTGTCAAAAGCTACGGCTCCTGATTATTTTCGCGCGCCCGAAAAATCAGATTTTCCGTTTGTTGCGTAATAGGTTAGTGTTTTCGATGGTAAAGAGCTTTGAGCTCGGGAACGTAAGTGTTGGCGGACCAGCACCGTTTTACGTTCTTGGGCCATGCGTGATCGAGTCTGAAAAGTTTTTGTTCTCCATTGCGTCCGATCTCAAGGAGATTTGCGGCGCGCTGAATATTTCCTGGATCTTCAAGGCCTCTTACGACAAAGCGAATCGAACTTCGGTCAAATCGTTTCGGGGAATCGGAATGGAAGCCGGTTGCCGTCTGCTAAGGCAAATAGGGGACGATTTAGGGGTGCCGGTTACGACGGATGTTCATTCGCCGGAGGAGGCGCGGGCAGCCGGGGAGTCGATCGATCTTTTGCAAATTCCTGCCTTCCTGAGCCGGCAAACAGATCTGATTCGCGCCGCAGCTGAGACAGGGCGGGCGGTTAATGTAAAGAAGGGACAATTTCTCGCGCCATGGGATGTGCGAAATATCGCGGATAAACTCGAAACTTTCGGATGCCGTTCCTACGTCTTTACCGAGAGAGGCGTCAGTTTTGGCTACAACAATCTCGTCGCAGACATGCGTTCGCTTTATTGGATCAGGGAACTTGGATATCCGGTTATCTTTGATGCCACGCATTCTGTGCAACGACCGAGCGGTATTGGTGATCGCAGCGGAGGAGACGGTGTTTTGGCGCCTGTATTAGCGCGGGCGGCGGCTGCGGCGGGATGCGATGGCATATTTATCGAGACTCACTATGATCCAGGTGAAGCGCTGTCAGACGGTCCGAATCAGATCCCGCTCAAGGAGCTTTCGGGAGTACTGCACAAGTTAAAAAGAATCCATGAACTCGTTCGCTAGGGGTGGCTTTTCTTTTGCGCTGGTTGCAGGGATTGTGGCGTCTGCTTTGGCGGAAGAACCTGCTCAGCTAAGAAAGATCGAAGTACCGGTGCCGATCGGGCACGAGGTCAAGGGATTGCGTCTCCCCGTTCGTAATGAAGAGGGAAAGTTGGAAATGCAGTTTGATATGGAATCGGCGAAGCGCCTCAACGATCAGGATATCGAAATACACGCGACCACTATACAGACTTATAACCAGCAAACCGCGAAACCGGATGCCAAGATCGAATTGAAAATTGCTGTGATAAATTTGGACACCGATGTGATCAAGACGGACGATCCGGTCAGGGTTTCGAGGGAGGACTTTGTTCTCACAGCCGACGGAGGCGAATTCAACTCGAAGCTTCGCCAGGGACGAGTGCTTGGAAATGTCCACCTCATCATCTATGATCGGGACAAATTTCAAACGAAGTCCGGCTCCCCAGGGTCAACAACAATAAGTCAGTGAAGAGATTAGCAATTCTGGCCGGAACGATCTGCTGTTTAAGTTGCCAAATCGGAGATGCTCAGCCCAAGACGCCCACGCCAACCCGCGGCAACAAGCCATCGTCTGCTGCAACAGCAAGGTCACCCCAGGGGAGCGCGAAACAGGCTCCCGGGGTACCGGAGTCTCAAGGTAAAACGAATGATGCATTTGGAGGTGACGACAAAGATCGTCCCAAGGGACCTACGGATATACGGTGCTCCCAGGAAGCACAGTTTGATACGAAGACACGGTCAGGGGTATTTTTTGGGAATGTGAAGGTTGTGGATCCGCAGTTTACACTGACGACGGATCGGCTGGCTGTAAGGCTTAACAAGGAAGAAGATGGAGGAGGGTTGCAGGAAGCTCAGGCAGACGGAAACGTCCTGATTGTGCATGTCAACCAGCCTAAGAGCGGCCAGAGCCCGGCTACGGCTGCTCCGGGCGCCCAGCCTCAGGCCCAGCAGCCCCAACCCCAGTCCCAACCCCAGCCCCATCCGAATTCGCTCGGGGCCGACTGGCGGCTGCAGCAGGACGAGGCGCGCGAGGGCGTGCGCAACCACCAACTGATGCCGCTTGGCCGGGTGATCGAGCAGGTCCGCATCCGCACGCCCGGCCGCCAGCTCGACGCGGGTCTGGAATACCAGGGCGAGCGGCCGATCTATCGCGTGCGCTGGATGACCAAGGACGGCCGGCGGATCGACTATTTGATCGACGCCGTCACCGGGGCCATCCTGAGCGGACATTAGGGCAACCGACCATGCGCATCCTTGTCGTCGAAGACGATCCAGATCTTTCCCGCCAGCTGAAAGCCGCGCTCGCCGACGCCGGCTACGCTGTGGACCACGCGCCCGACGGCGAGGAGGCCCACT
>DATMQC010000118.1:0-7223 GCA_035567275.1 Chthoniobacterales bacterium
AGTCGCGTTGGCGAAATGGATGGTGCGCGACTGCGACTTGCTGATTGTCGATGAGCCGACCCGCGGCGTTGATGTTGGCGCGAAGGCGGAAATCTATGAGTTGCTCGATGAGGTGGCCTGTCAGGGGTTGGCCATCCTGATGATTTCGTCGGAACTTCCGGAGTTACTGAATCTGGCACGCAGAGTCGTCGTGCTCCGTGAAGGTTTCGTGACGGGCGAACTTTCGCACGAAAAATTTTCGCAGGAAGCGGTCCTCGAGCTGATGGCTTAGCCAGCTTCGGTTTTTTGGGTCAAGCGGTTGCGCTACCAATCGCCGCGAGATGCATCACTTTTTCTTCTGTCGCATCGGCTCGCGAAAGTTCACCGGTCAATCTGCCGTGGCGCATAATAAGGATACGGTCCGCGAGAGCAAGTACTTCAGGCAGGTCGCTGGAGATGACCAGGATGGCGATCCCTTCTCGAACCAGTTCATCGAATAAAGTGTAGATCTCGGCCTTGGTCCCGATATCAACGCCGCGCGTTGGTTCGTCCACGATCAGCACCGCCGGTTGCACGGCGAGCCATTTTGCCAACAACACTTTTTGCTGGTTGCCGCCGCTCAGGAGCCCGGTCCGTTGCTGAAAACTTGGCGTTCGGACACGCAGCCGCGAAACATATTTGCCAATCAACCGGTTTTCGGCGGGATGATCGACGAATGGTCCGCGCGCTACGCTTCGGAGCGCTGCGCTAGAGATGTTCGTTCCGACGTCTCCGCTGAGGGTTAACCCCATCGATTTCCTATCCTCCGGCACGTAAGCAATTCCAGCGGTCACCGCGTCCTTCGGTTCACGAAAATGCATCTTGGTGCCTCTCAAGAATACTTCACCGCGATCCGGTGGCGGCGAACCAAATATCCCTAGAGCCATCTCGCTTCGGCCCGCGCCGATGAGCCCGGCCATGGCCACGATTTCGCCGCCTCGCAGCGCAAAGCTCACGTCTTTGTATTGGCCTTTTTTGGAGAGATTTCTTACCCGGAGGACGGAGTCACCTTTTGGTTCGACTGGATGCCGTTGGAAGGCAAGGAGTTCTCGTCCGACCATAAATCGCACCGCTTCAGCCTCAGTGGTGGCTGTGGTCGCCACGGTACGCACGTGCCGACCGTCCCGTAGAACCGTGATGGTGTTACAAAGTGAAAAAACTTCTGGGAGGCGGTGCGAAATGTACAGAATGCTGACCCCGTTTGCCTGGAGATCGGCGATAACTCGGAAAAGAATGGCAGACTCGGTTTCCGAAAGGCTCGAGGTCGGTTCGTCCAGAATGAGCAACCGGGGATTCCGAACCAGGCTTTTGCAAATCTCTATCAGCTGTTGTTGGGCTACCGTGAGTGTCTGGACGATCGTATCGGGATCATGGGAAAGCCCCAGCTGCTTCAAAATGGTGCGGGTCGCAGCTTTCAGTTTCTGGCGGTCGAGGAAGACCCGGGAGCGTCTCGGTTCCAGGCCCAGAAAAATATTTTCGGCGATCGAAAGATTGGGGGCCAAGTTTAATTCCTGATAGACGATCGCGATGCCTTTTGCCTGCGCTTCCGCGGGATCGGCGAATTTGGCGGGCTCACCGCAAAACTCGATGGTTCCTGCATCCGGCTGGTGAACCCCTGCGATGACCTGCATCAAAGTGCTTTTTCCAGCGCCATTCTCACCTATCACGGCGTGGATGCTTCCAACCTGGACCTCGAACGTGACGTCTTGCAACGCCTGGACGCCGGGGAACCGCTTTGAAATTTCGTTGATCTTAAGGATTGAGGGCATAGGGAGCTGGCCTTGGCGAGGCTCCGCCCGAGCCGGGGATGGCGCGTGATCCCCGGCTCGGGCGGAGCCTCGCATCTACCGTGATTGCTCTTTTATTTCAAAAACGTGTCGACATTGCTTGCGTCGACCACATCCACACCCGTGTCGACGACCGGAGGAATGGTTTTCTTGTCAGCAAGGTCGTTGAGCATATCGATGCTCTTCACGCCCATCGCGTACGGGCGCTGGCCTATCAGTACATTGCAGTATCCTGCTTTCAACAGCTTCAATTCTTCCGTGAGTGTATCGAACGAGACGACCACGAATTTTTTATTTTTCAGATCTTCGGCATGTTTCCCGATCGCTTTGATATACGCTTCTGGAGCGCCAAAGAGCGGCCAGCCGCCCGAAAAGAAAAACCCATTCAGATCGGGGTGACGGGTAAGCACGTCCTGGATGATCTGGATCGCCTTGCTCGCGTCATCATTGCAGGCGAAAGGTGAGCCCGGAACCTCAGTGTAGTCGGCACCGTTCACGTACTCTCGAAAACCTTTGATTCGGTCATTTAGATTCGCTGCGGCCAGACCGCCCGTGATGATCGCGAATTTGCCCTTCGGCAACAGGCTTTTGAACGCCTTTCCGGCTTCTTGGCCCCCGCCGAGATTGTTCGTTCCGACAAATGCAATCCGGTCTGCTTTCGGCGAGTCGGAATCAAAGGTTATCACCGGGATTCCCTTTTTCCGAGCCTGGCTGATTACGCCAATGACAGAATCCGCATCCATAGGCGCGACCGCGATCCCGTCGACTCCTTGACTGACCAAGTCCTGGAGCACCTGGACTTGCTGAGCCGCGTCCGCCGTGGTTGGACCGGTAAATTTACCCTGGACGCCGATCTTCTTGGACTCGTCGGCGCACCCGCGTTCCACGTCATTGTAAAACGGAACGCTGATGGTTTTTGGCACCAGTGCGAATACCCGTTGCTTATCGGCCGCTTTGGAGACACTCAGCGCGGTGATCGACAGGCTCAAGATCCCGGCTGCGAGAAAGAATTTCATCAATTTCATATTAGTTTTTGCAGGAAGCGAGTGCGCCATGGCACACCGTAGTTGAATTTGGGACGCCCGCGCGTCCTAGTGCAGTCCGCTTAACCCCCAAGCGGTTTCCGATATAAAATTCGATCATTCGCGGCGAAACAGTTTGCGAAAATAGTCAATCGAAACGGCCAAAATGATGACTGCTCCGACAAAGACGCCTTGCCAGTAGGGATCGATGCCGAAGAGAAGCAGACCATTCCGCAATACTTCTAGAATGATTGCGCCGATTACGGTGCCTAGAATCGTGCCTTCGCCGCCAGCCAGGTTCGCCCCGCCAATAACGGTCGCAGCAATGACAGCGAGCTCTTCTCCGGTCCCTAAGTCGGCGGTGACGCTCGATAAATAACTGTACTGCACGAGTCCCGCGATCCCCGCTACCGTCGCGGACAAGATGTAAACGATGATCTTTAGTCGATCAACCCGCAGGCCGGTCAAACGCGCCGTCCTCTCGTTTCCTCCAACAGCATAAACGTAGCGCCCCCAAACCGTCCGGGACAGGAGTATCCAAAAGAAAACAGCGGTTACGCAAAAGATGATAAATGGATTCGGAATCCCAAAAATGTCGCCACCGCCGATCCACAGAAAAGATTGGTATTCGTCACCAAATATCGAAATCGGTCGTCCGTGCGTGATGATAAGAGCAAAACTTCTGGCGATCGAAAGAGTCGCGAGCGTTGGGACGAAAGGCGACATCTTGAGACGAGTGATGCAGAGCCCATTCATGATTCCTATTCCGGAAGCTCCCAGGAGACTCATAACAATCGCAAGAGGGACGGGCCATCCGTGGGTTAGAAGAAAGGCGACGATGACCGCCGTCATACCCCAGACCGAACCAACCGACAAATCGATGCCGCCGGTCAGGATGACCAAGGTCATGCCCATGGCAACAATACCAACAAAAGAGAAGTTCCGTGTGATGTTCGTGATGTTCTGGATATCTCGAAATTGCGGAATAAAGACGGCCAGAACCAGAAGCATCAACCCGAGTGCACACAGGATCCCGATCTCACGAGGAAGCCGGAAAGTTCTCTGAGGTACTGCCTTTTCTGGATGTGGCGGAGCCGCCGCTTCGGGACTCATCTGGGGTATCGGAACGTGAACTAAAGCGTTATGGAGGTTTTTTGACGAGATTCAAACAAATTCATTTCCATCGGAGGGGTTGCGATTCCTCATTGGCAAAGCTTTGCGTACGAGGAATCGCAATCCCGGCGATTGAAAACATATGCGGCTGTTCGAAGGTATGTCGGAGGAAAATAATTCAATGACGACAAATCTACGCGGTATTTTGGCTCCAGCTCTCACGGCCGTGACCGATGACTTCCAGATTCACGAGGAGCGCACGTTAGCACACTTTAGGTGGCTTCTGGAAAATGGGTGTGATGGCCTCGTGGTATTTGGTACAACCTCGGAAGCAAATTCTTTTTCCGTCATCGAGCGGAGGCGACTACTCGAACGGGCGGTCTCCGTGGGTATCAACGCGAAAAAGCTGATAGTTGGAACCGGGTGCTGCTCTCTCGCCGACTCCATCGAGTTGACGAAACACGCCGTCCAGGTCGGGTGCGCGGGCGCCTTAACGCTGCCGCCCTTCTATTATAAGGAGGTTTCAGATGATGGATTGTTCCAGTATTTCGTCTCCCTGATTGAGGGGGTCGCAGATGAACGGTTGCGTCTCTATTTGTACCATATTCCGCCGATTGCGATCGTTTCCTTCTCGCTCGCGCTGGTTGAAAAATTGATTGCCAAATACCCTGGAATCGTAGTTGGCATCAAAGATAGTTCAGGGGACTGGGCGCACACCAAGGACCTTATTGAGCGCTTCGGCCGCTTTGGGTTTGACGTGTTTCCCGGTAATGAATCTTACCTTCTTGCTGCGCTGGAGCTTGGCGCTGCTGGTTGTATTTCCGGAATGACCAACGTAATCGCCAAGTCGTTACAGATGATTTTTAAGAACTGGCGGCATCCTGAAGCAAAAGTTCGACAGGAGCTCGTCAAAAGGATTCGTTTAGCGCTTTTGAAATATCCGCCGATACCAGCGCTCAAGGCAATTATATCAAAGACGCGCGATGATACGGCATGGAAAAACGTGCGCCCGCCGTTATTGCCGTTAACAGAATCTGAATTTGCAGGCCTTACCACGGAACTGACCGCCGCGGGCTTCGAGTGGCCGAAGACAATCGCAAACCTCCCAATCCCGTGAAGTTTAGCTGAACCTCAGATAGGCGGCTCAGGCGGAACTCCGCAAGTCCGCTCGCGATGAATGCCTGTAGAGACACAGTTCTGGCGATTATTCCAGCCTATTCCGAGGGGCGATTCATCGCGCAGGTGGCCCGCCAAGCATTGCAATACGTGAAGGCGGTTTTGGTCATCGATGATGGGTCGTCCGATTGTACCGCGAGCGAAGCAGCAGCTGCCGGTGCCAAAGTGATCCGGCACTCGACAAATCTTGGAAAGGGGGCGGCCCTGAAGACTGGACTTAAGTACGCTGCCAGAGACGACGTAGCTTTCTTTTTGTTCCTCGACGGGGACGGTCAACATGATCCTTCAGATATCCCGGCATTTTTTGAAGCGATCAATAGTTCTCAGGCGGAACTGATTGTTGGCAATCGAATGAACAATCCAGAATCAATGCCGCTCGTTCGCAGATGGACCAATCAATTTATGTCCTGGCAGATCGGGAAAATCTGTAAAATGACGCTTCCCGATAGCCAGTGTGGGTTCCGGCTCGTGCGTAAAGAATTGCTGCCGGTTTTGCTGGCGGCCAAAGATCGGTTTGAGTTTGAGAGTGAGAGTATAATTTTGGCTGTGCACCAAGGGTTCCGAGTCGGCTTTGTGCCGATTCGAACAATCTACACGGATGAACGCAGCAAAATCCGACCCTTTCGCGATACGGTTCGATACATCCGCCTGATGAACAAATACCGGCATCAAATTGGTTGTCGGCGCCAGTAGCCCGCAAAAACCACGCAAAAGCCGAAGCGACGAGCTCATTGCGGGCTAGAAAGTCAAGAAGTCAGGAGTTCAGGAGTTGCAGAAGTTCAGAAGGCAAACACCTGTCGCCGGGAACAAGTCCTGGCGAATCGACTGCGAGCCGAGTCGAATTCTTTATCGCATGGAAGCGTATCAATCACCATCCCCAGACCGGAAAAGCCGGCGTCCCATTCTGCAACTCCTGAACTCCTGCAACTTCTGACTTCTTGAATTGCGCGTCTGTCTGCATGGTTCACAAATCTCTCAGGATTTGTGAGCGATGCAGGCTAGGATCGCGCTTCCTTGCAAAGGAGGAAGCACGACCCTGCCGGCAACAACGGACCTTGGAGTCTGGCGAGCCATTTTGGGGGGAGACAGTCCCTACCTGTTCCTTGATCATTCTTACCCTGTGAATCGAACGACGGTGGTCAACCAGACTGATTTGTTCGACCTAGGCCTTCGACTTCTTCGATTTCGGTGTGTGCATCGGCGGAGCGGAGGCTGTCTCTACTGGTCGAACAAGCTCTGCGTTTTCTAAGACTACGGCGTACAACGGTTGACTTGCGTCCCCGACCTTACCCGTCATGTTGACTAGATAGTACGGAAATGGAAGGGGTTGCCCATTCTTGTGCGTAGTTTTCCATTCGACCGTATTCGCCGCCACGTTTGAGGCGCCATAGAAATCTACGGCCCAATTCACGGCAGCCAATGCCGCTGCCTGCTCAGACACCTTAAAGCCAAGGTCCTGTGGTTTCCCCGCAGTATCCGGGACTTCGAGGCGGTAGCTCTTCACGACACCGCCGGAACCCGTTACGCTAAAATTTATAGCGTCGGACTCGGCCTGATATTCCGTGTGTTTTTTCGACGATTTACTGGCCTTTTTTCCGTGATCGGCGGCCATCAATGGCGGGGTAAGCGCTAGTGCAACTAGCAACAGGAAGGTAGTTTTCATGGCGCGATTGTAGCACTACGATCGAACATGAAAAGACTTCGATAATACTCTTTTTCGCCAAACCGCTCATTTCGAGTCGGTTCCACTCTCACTGATAGCAATTGAATTGACCGGACTCTAATCCATTCGGGCCATTACTTCTCTGTCCAAAGCGATTTAGCTTCGGACAAGCTCACCAAAATCCGTGTCAAAATGTACAAGCAAAAGGAGGTCAGTATGAAATTCGCGATCAGAGTAGCGATCGCACTGTTTGCACTCGGCCTGTGTGAAAGGGTGACCGCGCAGCAAACTAGGGTGATTATCAATCTCACCGAGCAAGCAGCCTATTTGATCGAGGACGGCCGAGTGGCTATCGTCTCGCCGATTGCTTCTGGCAAAGATGGTTGGGGAACACCGATAGGCAACTTCAGGATTGTCAGTAAGGACCTTAACCACAGGTCGGGA
>DATMQC010000119.1:0-9458 GCA_035567275.1 Chthoniobacterales bacterium
TGCAATGACGTCGCATCAACGGGCCGATCAGCTTCGAACTGCACCAGAACCAATTGCCCTTTCAGCAATTCCGGAATTTGAGCGAATAGACCTGGAGAAATCCGAAATGCAGTGGCTCCCTTCAGGTATGGGAACCGTTCAAGAACGGATTGAACCAGACCGCCGGAGAGAGTTGTGAGCGGGATGAATCCGCCCCCTTGCACGCCGGCTGTGGTATCTATGTTGATTCCACCCGTCGCGGAATAGTACAGCCGGTAAACGTCGTTCGGGTCGGCTCCAACCCAGGCAATCGTGTTCCGGTTGACCCAATACGCCCTCGCCTTTGTCAGGTTTCCAACCGGATTCAACTCTAGTGCACCAGCCCCCAACGTTATTTGAAATAAAGTGTCTGTTTTCCGACGTCGATAATGCCGCCGTGCTCGAAAAAGAAATCCGCACCGATTAACCCGCCGAATTGGTGCCGGAGGTCGTCCGGCCCCTCCGGCAGAGCGGTAACGCCGATTAAAGCAGGCCCCAAAGGGTATTTTCCCAGATCGAACTGTTGGGCAATCGTCACGCCAACCGGACGTTCTTTTGAGTGGATGCCCTTCGCATTCACCGTCGTACCGATAACTGGAATCGCATTTTGCCTCGCAACTTGGAGCGGAAGCAAGGTTGCAAAGCCGCCAGTGTCGACTACGAAACTGTATTGGTTCGCCCCAATTCGACCTTCTATTTCCAGCGCGCCGGAGTGAGTAATACGCATCGGAACCGCCTTATACCGATTTCTTTTCGCGAATTGAACGATCGATCGCGGATCGGTGCCCGGGGTCTCGAGAAAAATGCGCTGGTTACGACAATCAATCACGGCGCTATAGCGCTGAAGTATGTCTAAGCCCAAAATGCCGTCCATTGAGACGTGGGCACCTGAACCGCGGAGTTTGGCTCGAAAATCCTTTAGATCAAGCAGCGCAACGGGACCTGAGCCCAGGTTCTCGCTGCCGACGTAGAGACTATCCACGAGTGCCACAGGAACGATTCGATTGTTGACCTCGATCTGTTTCGGGACTTCAACGACTCTGGCGCTTTTTGCGAGTCCTAAAACCTTCGCCTTGTTCGAATCGACGATGCTGAGCGCCGCACCCGTGTCCACCGCGAACCATGCAGGCCGATTATTGACGCGAACCGGAACAAAGAGATGATTACCCGTGCTCCGACTAAGACTCACACCGGAGATGGATCGAGCGGGTTCGCTCGCCTTTACGTCGTGAAAAAGAGGAAAAATAGGATATCCTACAAGGCTAGCCGCGTAAATTAGAAGTCTTATGAGTCGTTGCATGGTTTTGTCATGAATAATACACGATTTCTTTCCGCAATGTTCTTAGCTTTGCTGGGACTTCATCTGGTTTTCAATGGCGCGCAATCCGGGTGGGCGCAAAACCCGTCCGGATGGGGCGAGATCTGGAAACAGCGCATGACAATAGGCCAAGCGCAACTAGATGACGCATTTAAACTTGCGGAATCCGGAAAAGTTGATCAGGCACTTGCGGCGATCGACCGGGTGATAGCGGCAGACCCGGGCAACTGGCGGTCCCATTTCTTGAAATCAGCTGTTTTGGTTCTCGCCAGGCGTGGTGAAGAGGCGTTGAAGCAGATCGATACGAGTATCAACCTGGCTCGGAAAAGTAACGTCTCTCCCGGCCTGCTGGCGGAACTTTATGCTAGCAAGGCCAGAAGTTGCATCGAGTACGGACGCTCCGGGGAAGCAAAAAAATCCTTAGAACAATCAGCCCGTCTGCAGCCGAACGATCCTTCAACGCTGAACGATCTTGCGTGGCTGCTTGCCACTTCGCCGGACAACCGGATTCGCGATGGGCGGCGAGCTGTGGTCCTTGCCCGGCGAGCATGCGAACTGAGCGGATGGAAAGACGCGTTTTCGATTGATACGTTGGCCGCGGCGTTCGCCAGCGCCGGCAACTTTTCTGATGCCGTAAAATATCAAGAACTGGCGATCTCAAGATTGGATTCAGGCGACCAAAAGGCTCAGGCAGGAGGGATGCAGCAGAGACTTCGGCAATATGCGAGCGGCCGGGCCTTCACCTCCATCTAGTGCATCGAGTCATAAGTAGGAGGCATACCGTTGGCTTCAAAAGGGTCTGGATGCTCGTCGTTCGCGCCTTGAAAATCCGCCAACTGACCGGCGGCGGTATGCCTCTTACTTATGACTCGATGCACTAGTGTCCCCACTGCTCTGTGAGTGTCAGTTCCAGAGAATATCTGCCGGGAACCGGCTGTAAATTCCCTTCGGATCATTGAGGGCCCGCAGATCCTTGTATTGGTCTTCGAACTGCTTAAGCCCCAATCGAATCGGATCAAACTTGGCTACCGGAGGTCTGGGCGCCGCCTTCAATATTTCCTGAAGCTTTTCATTAAATTCTTTGCGCTCGGGAAACTCCGTGATCACGGGATGCGCACCCAGATGAGCAAGATTCCCGGCGTACGAAACTGCGGAGCGCAACCCGCCGACTTCGTCGACGAGCTTGATCTTTTGAGCTTCGATCCCGGACCAGACACGGCCCTGGGCGATTTCGTCGACCTGCGGAACCGGGATATTGCGGCCGTCCGAAACGCGTTTTAAAAAGTCATCGTAAAACTTGTCGACCGCTCTTTGCAGGATTGCCAGATCAGCCTCCGATTTCTGTTTGAACGGGGAAAACAGCGTCGTCAGCGGCGTCGTGGTGGTAACCGAATCGGTCGTAATCCCATTGGCCTTCGCTAATTCTTCGAAATTCACCTGCAAGCCAAAAACACCTATGCTGCCTGTAACGGTCGTCGGCTCCGCGAAGATATGGCTTGAGGCAGCCGAAATGTAATATCCACCCGACGCGGCATAACCTCCCATTGAAACAATTACCGGCTTTACGGCTTCCGCGCTTTTCAACTCGCGGTAGATCTGTTCGGATGCAAAGCCGCTTCCGCCGGGACTGTTGACCCGCAGCACGATTGCCCGCACGCTCGGATCAAGCCGGAGCTTCCTGATTTCGCGCGCATATCTATCTCCTCCGACATTTCCAGCCATCCCCTCGCCGTCGACGATCTCCCCTTCGGCGTAGAGCACCACAATATGAGGCGTGCCCGTGGAAGCCGCTCCTGGCCTCACCCCTAGAGCCGCCAAGTAAGAGGGAACCGTCGTTTGGGGGAAGGTGTTGTTCTTCTTATCCTCGCCATACTGCGCCTTGAGCCGTTCGATGATTTCCGATTGGGACACGAGCTCTGTGGCGAGCTTGCTTTTAACGGCTAGTTCACCGTCGATCAGACCGTTCTCGTTTATCAGTTTCTCCAGGGTGCCAGGGGCCAGCGCTCTCGCCTGTTCGATTGTGTTCCTTACCTCGCTCCAGACGTCATCAAATAGTTTCTGTAATTGCTCCCTGTTCTCGGGACTCATACTTTCGCGGATGTAGGGTTCCACGAACGACTTGTATTTACCGACGCGAAATACCTGAACGCCGATCCCGTACTTCTTGAAGGCCCCGGCAAAATAGAGCGGGATCGTGGACGGACCACGCAAGACAAACTCGGCTTGGGGATCCGCGAAAATTTCGTCGGCGACCGATTCCAGGTAATAGGCGGGCGCGAACGGAAACTGCAGATAGGCGTAAACGGGCTTGTGTGATTGCTTGAAATTAACCAGAGCTTCGCGCACCTCCTTTAGCGCCGGATAACTTGAAGCGTAGTTGCTGACCGGCAAAAGGTTTCCTGTCAGAAAGATTCCTTTAATCTTCGGATCGGTTGCCGCGCGGCTGATCGCCTGCAGCACCTCTCTCAGGCTCACCTGAGCGGGTTGTTGATCCTCGGAAAAAGCGGACAGCAACTGGCTAGGTTCGAACTGCTGCGGCGCATCGGTGATTGGAGTGGCCACGTCAAGAACCAAGAGCGCTTTATCCGGCAACTTTGGCTCCTTTTGCGAAGCCCCGATCAGAACCACAATCGCAATCAAGCCCATCAAGGCGCAACCAATCAGAAAAAGGATTGCAAAGAACGTACCGAAGAAAGAGGCGAAGAATGTTTTCATTCGTTTATCAATGATAATCTGCTCGGAGGGATTTCGCTGTTCTGAGGCACGGCCTCGCTAATCGTCGACCTCCTCGAATAAGATTTTGCCCAGTTCAGCGAAACCTCGAACAACGATGTCCGCTCCTGCCGCCAACAACGTATCCGAGGAAAACGAAGTTGTGATTCCAACTGTCTTTGCGCCGACGTGGTTAGGGCCACGGGCCATTTCTTTGCTTTACACCGGCGCAAGAAAAGGAGAACACCTTCCACCAGCGTGACTTCCTTGAAGAACGTTCGAAAGGCATTAATGCGCAGCTGCATAATCCGCGAAAGATCTTCAGCCGAATTAGCCATTTCCCGAAGTATGCGTGCACAATCGAGCTCGGTGGATCCTTTGAATTGTTTCGTGTCTGACAAAGTAATCCTGCGACCCAACCGGTCACTTGCTTCAATCAGCGACCGTTCATGAGCAGGCTCCGAATCGATGACAACACCGTCTAAGTCGAGCAATATTGCGCATATGTTTGAGAGCATTTTCGAGCCTCGCAACTCATGAGTTGCAGAAATTCTAAGTTTTGACGCCATTTTCCAAGACTCTGCCGGTTTGTTTCCTCGCCGCTCTTGCTGCGGGGTCGAACGCCATTTGCGCCGAACAGAAACCCGGAGCCTCGCATAGAACCTCGCACATGACGGACGAAGAGAAATCGGCAATCGCTTCCGAACTGACTTCGGTGATCGAACAATATATCGAAGCAGGACAGATGACGGATCCGCGCGACCGTTCAAAATATTTGGCTCCCAAGGTGTTTTATTTCGGACATGCGCTTACCCGCCAGCAGGCGGAGAGAGAAATCAATTCCCTCTACCGGCGTTGGCCCGCCCGCAAATTTGGCCGTTTGGAAGAACCCGAAATTTTCGCCGTTCCAAAAAAACGCGATGTCTACAAGGTGACAGGCACATACGAATATGATCTGACAAACCTCGGTGAGCATCTGAGTGGAAAATCAAAGATAACCTGTGTTCTCGAGCATAGTTCCGGTATAACCCGGATCATTGGATTGGATGAGAAGCTGATTAGTGACACGACGAAGTATTTCCGCGATTGAGTTCAGATGAGACGGAGTCCGCGGGAGACTCGCATTCGTTCTTCGCGCATGCAGATTCACATTGAATCGTTGCATGGTTGATTCCAAAGAGTGTGAGCAAATCACTGTTCACTTTTTTGATGAGATCATCATTGGGCGACGCATCGGATTTTAACAAATGAACCGTAAGCGCCGTTTCGGTAGTGCTGAGCGGCCAAATGTGCAGATGATGGACATTTGCGACCGCCGGAAGCGCGGCAAGATATTCTCTGATCGCTGAGACGTTGATATTCGCTGGCACCGCGTCCAGAGCGAGGTTTAGCGAGTCTCTTAACAATCCCCAGGTGCTCCAAATGATGACGGCGTTGACAGCCAGGCTCACGGCTGGATCAACCCATTGCCAACCGGTAAACAGAATTGCGATTCCTGCCAGCACAACACCTGCAGAAACCGCTGCATCCGCCGCCATGTGCAGAAATACCCCGCGGACGTTTATGTCACGTTTGCGTCCTTCGTGAAACATAAGCGCGGTCGTCGTATTCACGACGATACCACCGAGCGCGACCCAGATAACAGTCCATCCCGCAACCGGAGCCGGTTCGCCAAAACGTCGAATCGCTTCCCATGTAATGCCGCCCGTGGCCAGGAGAAGGATCACAGCGTTAGCAAGAGCCGCGAGTATCGATGAGCGTTTCATCCCGTAGGTGCGACGATCCGTCGGCGGTCGCTGCCCAAGATACGCGGCGCCCCAAGCCAGGATCAGCCCGAGAACGTCGCCAAGGTTGTGGCCGGCATCGGCTAGGAGCGCCAGGGAATGCGCGGCGATTCCGAAGACTACCTGAATTACCACGTAGGCGACATTCAGTGAGGTGCCAATGGCAAAAGCCCGCCCAAACTGTGCGGGCAAATGGACGTGATGGTGACCCGCGTGTTCGTGATCCGGCTCCTGGCCTCCGGTCGAGTGAATTTCCTTTTCCATGCTCAAAGTACTCGGCAGCCGCGTCAGGATACACTTTCAGAGTGTTCCCGGCGCACAGATGTTTGGGGAAAATATCATAGCTTGCGGATGGAAAGAATCCCCTCCCACAGGGAGGGGCGTGAGATTCGAGGTTGCATGGCACATATTATGCTTTGTATCACATCGAGGCGGTGCGCTGGACCTTGTTGCCTAGTTGAGCAGGAGACGGATCAAGCCGATGTCCGCCTGAAATCTCTCAGGAACCAACATAGAATGGCAATGCCAGAGCTCATTGAATCTCACGCGCTTCCCGCCAATGCGGACTCAGCTCCGCGAAGGATTCTTTGTTGTGAAGTTGCTCGAGCAAAACCTTCACTCAAAGCGCTGGGCATCGGCTTCTCCGTATCGTACGCGCAGAGAAGAATGAAACGCAGCAAACCGAGAAAACCTCCTTATTTTGCTTCCAGTTACAACGTTGGTAATCTCGGCAATATCAACATCGTCGCCTTCTACCATCCCTTGATCGCCGACTGGGACTTGATGGACAAGGACGACGAACGTTACCGTCTCAGGGTTCGATCTGGCATCCGCGAAGAGATGATACACTCCGTGCAGGTGATGACCGTAAGAGACCGGTACGAAAGATCGAGTGATTTACAGAACAGATTTGAGACTGCCGAAAGCTATTACCAAAATCTTCTCGGGCGCATCATCGAAGAGTTGGCAGACAGTGCGGAGGGTCAAGCCGCGGTTCTGACTGCAGCACAGCTCTACTATGAGGACTGGACTATTACCTCGATGGAAAAACTTCGACAGACTGATAAAAAGCTGCACGGCAGGGACGGCTACTTGGTCAGCGAACTCATCAGGCAGATCGTTCAGATTCGGATCGGTGAACTTACCAGCGAGGAGGCTAAGGGCAGGGCTTGGGATAAGCATCGAATTTTCAATGTGGCCAAATTTGGCACAACGGAAAATCTTTTGAGGTTCATGGCCGGAACATTGCGTCAGGCTGTCCCAAGATTGGTAAAACTCAGCCCGACTTTGGCGGAGGCCTTGCTCGAAATCGAGGGGGCCATCAAGAAGATCCATCAGATTTCGGCCTCGGTGCCGCCCAATTGATTTGTTATCGGAAAACGAGCTGCAGGCTTGTCCAAAATTTCTTTTACCACACATCCGGGTGTTGCGAGCAACGCCCCTCCAGCGGCTGATGTTCGTCTATTAATGATAGGGGTAATGGGACGGCACGGAGGCCGTCCTCCCCACAAAGGTTCACATTGCCGATACCCGTTGATCCGGCATATATTGGTGTCGTAAGCCATTCTATTTTCTTCGGTCCTCTCAATGCGTGCGCCAAAAGCTGAAGCCGCCTCTCAGACTCTGTTGAAGCGCATGGACGCCGAACTTCAGCGGATCGCTCCCAAACTCTCTCAGGTTCGGCGCCACATACACCAGCATCCCGAGCTCAGCGGGCAAGAATTTGCCACAACGGCGTACGTCAGCCAGGAGTTGACCGCAGGCGGGGTTCCGCACGAAGTGGCACCTGATAAACGCGGAATCATCACGAAAATCATCTCGTCCGAAGTGCCTGATTCGCCTGTAGTAGCGATACGCGCCGACATTGATGCTCTCCCGATTCAAGAAGAGAACGATGTGCCTTATCGTTCGCAGAACCCGGGTGTCATGCATGCCTGCGGGCATGATGCGCACACCGCAATTCTGTTAGGAACGACTCTCGCCCTATACCGTGCCAAGCTGCCTTCGGTTGGCTGGCGTTCCATTTTTCAGCCGTCAGAAGAGACTGGCCATGGAGCCCGGGAGATGCTGGGTCACGGGGCGTTAGAAGGCGTTAACTCTATTATTGCGTTGCACGTCGATCCAACTCTCGTTGTCGGTCACGTAGGAGTTACGCCCGGACCTCGGAACGCGTTTTGCCAGGATTTCGCGATCGAGGTACGCGGGCGTGGAGGTCACGCCGCGAGACCCCATGCCACGATCGATCCGATCGCAGCCGCGGCTCATCTGATCACTCTCATTTATCAGGCAATTCCAAGGTGCACGGACGCTCGCGATCCGATTGTTGTTTCGATCGGTCAGGTGAGCGGGGGGCACGCGTCCAACGTCATTCCCGATCTGGTTACGATGAAGGGAACAATCCGAGCGCTTAATCCCGCGATCGCTACGCATGGCCGCGAACTGCTTGAGCGGCTTTGTTCCGGGGCTGCTCGAGCCTTTGGAACAAACATTTCATCCTTTTTCGAAGATCTTCTACCTGGACTAGTCAATGATCCAGGAATAGCGACCCATTTTGCGGCAACCGCCCGCCGGTTGCTGGGCCCGAGCAAGGTGAGTACCAGTGACCGGCCCAGCATGGGAGCGGAAGACTTCGCCGATTATTTACCGTTTGTCCCCGGCTGCATGGTCGCTTTGGGCGTCAAATCCAGCAGCCGGAAGGTCACTCCTTTGCACACGGCGGCATTTGACGTCGATGAGCGAGCGCTACTGATTGGCGCGCGACTCCTCACCCGCGCTCTCATCGAATGGCCGAGAGACAGGACCAGTTGATCCCGAAACGGCGAATATTCACTTATGTTAATCAAAATCGGTTACGACATTGCTCTGAATCTCCCCTTCCCGACAGCAGTCGTCTTCGTGCTGCGCGTTCACCCGACGCGGGCAGGAGACTTGCTGAAAGCCGAAGATTTCAGAACAGAGCCGCCGCTGCCCGTGGAGGAATATTTTGACCGATTTGGAAATCATTGCGGGCGCGTCAATCCTCCCGCCGGCATCATTCGCTTTCTGAACGATGCGGTCATACGAGACAGTGGAGAACCAGACACGTTTGCGCCCGGCGCCGCCCAATTGGATGTACAGCAAATGCCGGTCGAGACTCTGAATTTCATCATACCGAGCCGGTATTGCGAAGTGGACAGCGAACTCCTTGAATTCGCCTGGGAAACGTTCGGCACGACTCCCTTGGGATGGAGCCGAGTCCAGGCTATTTGCGATTTCGTGCACAACCATCTCCGTTTCGATTATCTTCAAGCGCGCGCCACCAGGACAGCGCTGGATTCTTTTCGGGAACGCGTCGGTGTATGCCGGGATTACACGCATCTCGCGATTACGCTCTGCCGGTGCATGAACATCCCCGCCCGCTATGTAACCGGTTATCTGGGAGATATCGGTGTGCCTCCGGTTCCGGATCCGATGGATTTCAGCGCGTGGTTTGAGGTTTACCTGGGCGAGCGGTGGTACACCTTCGATGCTCGGCACAATCGTCGTCGAATCGGGCGGATTCCGATCGGCCGCGGGCTCGACGCAGGAGATGTGCCGATAACCATGGTCTTCGCCCGACACAGCCTGGTCGATTTTCGGGTCATCAC
>DATMQC010000120.1:0-7336 GCA_035567275.1 Chthoniobacterales bacterium
CCGGGAGTAGTTGTCTGACCAATTGCTTCGCTTGAATTACTCACAAGAGTTTACCTCCTTCACCGGCTCAGGACTTTGGTGACTGCTGTCTAAAGGTTCTATCGCACGCTTAGTTGTCTCCAGCTTCTAGTAACCGGAAAATTCTTCAGTGCGCATGTCATCCTGGTCCACTCCCGCTCCGATCAGCATGCGTCGCATTGCCGCAACCATTGCGGGTGGCCCTGCCAGGTAATAGATCGGCCCCTGCAGCGAGGGCAAGTGCTTTGTGAGCATTTCCTTGTTGATGAACCCGGTTTCGCCTTTCCATTCGCGATGCGACTTGTCCATCTCGGTCATGGTCGCAATCAGATGGAAATTCGGATTCCGCTTGGTTGCCTCCGATAGCAGGTCCAGGAACGCAGCATCTTCCGGGCGCCGGTTGGAGTAGAACTGCTTCTAATCCTGTTCACCGAGAGTTTGGACGTACGTTTTGCCGTAGGGATAAAAGAGCTCTTTGCGCCCCTGCTGCCACGCAGCTTTGAGCTCTGACGTTGTGATATCCCAATCCGGCCGGCATTTCTTCGTAACCGCACGCAAATCCTGGCGGAGATCTTCCAGCGTGGGCCGGCCAAAGAACCAGTAGCCATTGTAAATCTTGTAAATGACCAGACCGGGCTCGAGCACAATCGTGTGCGGGATCATCGGATTGTGCTCCGGATCGGTGTACTCAGCGATGTCGAGATCTTTTTGGATCTTGCGTGCCGGATCGGAGAGGAAGGGCCAGTGCGCACCGACGCCGCCGCGATATTCGTTCGTTTCGGTAATATTGTCGGTGCTAATCGTGACCAGCCGGCAATAGGCAACCTCGAGCTCGCGATGAAGTTGAAGAAGCAATTCATGCTGCCGGCGATCCTTTGGACAGTAACCGCCGCGGCTGAGGACGAGGACCATTGGATGTTGTCCTTGCAGTTCGGAGAGCCTCCGACGCTTCGTTGTGTGATCGGGAAGTTCGTAATCGGGGAACACAGCCCCGGGAACAATATCAGATCGCATATGCAAACCACCTTTCTTGTTGGAACATAACAACATCGGCGGCCTCGGCGTGTTTATTCCTAAATCGGAAGACTTGAACCGATAATCGACATCTCTCGTAGCGCAATTGCGAGCCGCATCTTTACTCCTTCCAATTGGTATGGCAGATCGAATTGCGATACTGCGTGTCCTTGGCGCAGGCGTCTTTCCATACGCATCGGACACGGGCAGGGGAGTCAGTGATCGGTGCGCCACCGATGTTGGTTTGTTAAGGCGCGCCCCTTGTTCTAGCTTCTTGCATGTTTTGGGTGCGATCATTTGTCAACGAATTACACACGTGGCAGTGGCTCGGAATTCTTATCGCGCGGATAGCGGTTGGTCTGCTGTTCTTCCTTTCCGGACGAGGCAAATTGTTTATTCCGGAGCGACGCGAACTGATGCGCCAAACGATGCTGAATGCGCACATTCCTTTTCCGGAGTTCAACGCGCTCTTTGTTTCGACGGTTGAATTTGTCTGTGGCGCACTCCTTGTCCTCGGCGCGCTAACACCCCTTGCTTGTTTGATGCTCGGCGGAGTAATGATTACGGCAATTGCGACTACTGCGATTCGAAGTATCAAGGCATTCGCTCCTCTTGACTGGCTCTCGGAGCTCTTATACCTGCCAGAGATACTCTATCTCGTGATCCTTCTATTGCTTTTCCTATCGGGACCCGGTTGGTTCAGTGCGGATTCACTAATACTATCTTAAAACTCAGCTCTTCGGACATGCCAAAAGGGCTCTTCGCCAGCTTATTCGCGAATTGCTCAACCGTTGGCGTAGCGGTTGGCACCGACACGATGTGCGCTTGCTCGCCTAGGTTAACGGCGAATCGCAACCGCTGCGAACCTCGAAGCGCCGAGGGCGTAATCGAGCTCAGCCCAAGGTGTAGCAAAGCGGAACCCTGGGTTCCTGGCGAGATCTGGCCGTTCTGAGGCGCCGGGCCTCACCGGTTGCATTGGCCAGACAGGAATGCGATGTGAAATCCCCCCACCGTGGACTGACTTGACGAGGGATGCATCGCAAAAAGCAAGACTCAAACATCGCAATGCAGATTCTGCGTCCTCGGATGCTTCCTCTGCGTATCCTTGTGCCGCTCATCGTCGCGTGTGCCCTCTTCATGGAAAACCTGGACGCGACCGTCATCTCGACCGCATTACCCGCCATCGCCCTGGATCTCCACCAGAGCCCGATCCAACTCAAGCTTGCTCTGACCTGCTATCTCTTGACGCTGGCTGTTTTTATTCCCGCCTCCGGTTGGTTTGCGGATCGATTTGGCACTCGGATCGTTTTCCGAATGGCGATCCTTGTCTTCGCCTTGGGATCAGCTCTGTGCGGTTTTGCGAATTCGATTCAATTCTTGGTGGCAGCCCGGGCGCTGCAGGGAGTCGGTGGAGCAATGATGGTGCCCGTCGGGCGTCTGGTGATCCTGCGCACGATCCCGCGATCCGAGTTTGTCGGCGCGCTGGCATGGTTGACAATTCCAGCCTTGGTGGGACCGGTCCTTGGACCTCCGGTTGGCGGATTTATAACCACTTATTTTTCTTGGCGGTGGATTTTCTGGATCAACCTCCCAGTCGCTGCTCTCGGAATGATTCTTGCCACGCTCTACGTTCCGAATGTAAAAGGCGAACGGCTCAATCCATTTGATTACATCGGATTCGTTCTCTCAGGTGTCGGCCTTGCCGCGTTAGTCGCTGGATCTGCGGCCGCAGACCTCAACGGGATGCCGATCGGGTTTGTAGTCGGACTCTTTGCCATTGGGGCCGTTTCAGTCATCCTTTACGTTTTTCATGCGCGTCGCACCGAAGCGCCAATTCTGGATTTGAAGCTGCTGCGATATTCAACTTTCAGGGCTGGAATTGTCGGCGGTTCGCTTTTTCGCATCGGAATCGGCGCGTTGCCGCTGCTTTTGCCGCTGCTTTTCCAGTTGGGGTTTGGGATGACCCCGCTGAGTTCCGGCCTTTTGACTTTTGTGGCCGCGATCGGGGCTATGGGCATGAAAACGGTCGCAGGCACGATCCTGAAATGGTTCGGCTTTCGCAAGGTCCTTGCTCTGAACTCGATCATCAGCGGAGCGCTGATTGCGACTCCGGTGTTTTTCACGCGAGTTACCCCCATCTGGATCATGTTGGCGGTTCTCTTCGTTGGCGGCTTCTTCCGTTCATTACAGTTTACCTGCATCAACGCTATCAGCGTCGCGGAAGTCGATCAGTCGGAAATGAGTCAGGCGACGAGTCT
Organism: Chthoniobacterales bacterium; assembly: GCA_035567275.1. Taxonomy (GTDB): domain Bacteria; phylum Verrucomicrobiota; class Verrucomicrobiia; order Chthoniobacterales; family JAFAMB01; genus DASZHC01. The sequence continues at coordinate 3,291 of DATMQC010000120.1, forward strand.
AACGAGCGTGTTTCAGCAACTTGCCCTCAGTATTGGGGTTACAGCAGGGGCTTCAATTCTGCAGCTCTCACTTGCATTTCGCCACAGTGAAACCTTGGTCGCGGGCGATTTTCCGCTCGCGTTTTTGGTTGTCGGCGCGATTTCTCTCTTGTCCTTCATAAGTTTCGTGCGACTTCCGCGCGATGCAGGCGAAGAGGTTGCAGGTAGAAAGCGCGTTAGTTCAGCTGCCGTCGCAGTGGCAAATGGGCGAAGCTAGTGCATCGAGTCGATCGCAGATCCTTGCAGATCTGCGATCGGAACGCGCTTTTTTGCGGGCTGGCTGCGGGGCTTGAAACTCTTCGCTGAAGGCGCTTTGTTCCCTAATCTAAAGGAAAAGAATGTCTTATTGGATTGAGAAGCAGATTGAGGAATGGCTTGCCCGACGAGGCTCCGACGACCTGCCCGGAAAAGGTAAACCTTTAGACCTGGATGAGTACTTCAGATGTCCGGAAGATCTGCGGATCGGATATTCTATTCTTAAGAATGCAGGTTATGTCCCTGAAGAAGTTGAACAGCTCCAACAAATCAGTCGACTCATTAATGAATTGGACAGATGTGCTGACCCGGCGGTTCGAACTCGCCTGCGATCTCAATTGAACGAAACACGCGTCCGTCTCAACCTCACCCTCGAGGCGGCTCGTCGGCGGCGTCCAGGTTGAATGAAGGCTACGTTCATCTTTGCGGTTGTCCGTCAGCTTCGGATTCCGAGCGGCTGACTTGTACCGAGCGTTCCTTGAGATGGCGATGCGATCGAAACATACGTTACTCCAATCAAAGCTTATGAAATCGGCCACAGACGTACTTGTCATTGGCGCTGGTCCGGTCGGACTGACGATGGCATGCGAGCTGGCTCGGCATGGTGTCCGCTGCCGCCTTCTCGATAAGGCCCCTGCGCCATCCTCAACCTCGAAGGCCCTCGGAATATTTCCTCGGACTCTCGAGGTATTTCAGATGATGGGCATCGTTGAGGATGTTCTGGACGCCGGACTGAAATTGGACGGGATAGCATTCTACAACAAGAGCGGTCAGATCGGCCATATAGGTTTCAGCTGTTTGCCTTGCCGTTATCGGTTCGCGATTAGTTTGCCGCAAAGCCAGACCGAGCAGATCCTTTTTGCGAGGTTACTAAAGCATGGGGTTAGTGTGGAGCGAGAAAGGGAATTGATCGGCCTCTCTCAAACTGGGGATTGCGTCAGTGCGACCGTCCGCAGCAGCTCCGACGGGAGCGAAGGGCTTGTGGAATCGGAATGGCTCATAGGCTGTGATGGGGCCCACAGTGGAGTGCGGCATGCCCTGAATCTTTCTTTCGAAGGCGAGGCGTACTCTGAGACATTTCTTCTTGCAGACGTGCGAGTCGAAGGTTCGTTGGACCGGATCCATATTCATCTGTTCTTGGCGGAGGACGGAATCGTAGGGGTTTTTCCATTTCGATCGGAACGCTGCCGCGTAATTGCTTCTGTTGGAGGCAAAAACGAAAACGCGAAAGCGTCTGAACCAGAATTGGCTGAGGTGCAGGAACTCGTAGATCATAGAACCAGCGGGGCTATCCAACTGAGCGACCCGGTTTGGCTATCGCGTTTCCATATCTCTCATCGCAAGATCCGCGAGTTCCGATATGGAAGAGTCTTTCTAGCAGGCGATTCTGCGCATATTCACAGCCCTGCTGGCGGTCAGGGCATGAACACCGGTATCCAGGACGCCTTCAATCTTGCATGGAAACTGGGTCTCGTTATTCATAAACGTTCGCCGGTTTCATTGCTTGATACTTACAACGAGGAGCGCGAACCAGTGGCAAAGATGGTATTAAACCTGACCGACAGATTGACACGGATGGCGACTTTGCAGAGTCCCTTCGGCCAACAATTGAGCAACGCTTTGCTGCCTCTGCTTACTGGAATTCATATGATCGAGGATCGTGTAGCCGAAACCATGGCGGAGATTGGGATTCATTATCGGCGGAGTTCGGCGGTTTCCGGCAAAACAGGTCGTGCGTTACATGCGGGAGACCGGGCGCCGGATTGCATCTTGTTTAATGGAGCTTCTGATGAAGCCATTCTTTTGCTCGACCGGTTGCGTAAACCTATGCACCAGTTGCTGCTTTTCGCCGGGAACTCGACTCGGGATGCGATCGATTTTGATGAGCATCGCAAGCTCCTGGCTGGCTTGTACGCGCAAGTTATGGACACACTTCTAATCGTTCACGACAAGAGTTCTGCCCTTCCCGACGCCCTGTTTGACCCGGATGGTACTGTTCATGCCCTCTACGAGGTTCATCCGACAGGCTTCGTGCTGATCCGGCCGGACGGTTACATCGGATTCCGCGGTGGCGGCAACCACCTCGAGGCACTGCGTGAGTATCTTTCCCGGCTTTTTTTGACAGGAAACTAGTGTCCCCGGCAGCATTCACAGCGACCGAGAAATGAAACAATCCATCGCTTTACTGTCAGCATTGATGCTCTGCGGCTGTGCGTTGACGCCTAATGTGAACACCAGGCGAGCCGGTCAGCATTGGAACTACTATGGCAATTTACTCGATGTTTATCGGGACCAAACCGGTGGGCGGCCAGTCGCAATCGTCTGGCTGAATCAGGTGCAATTCAGCCTGGTGAGCCCGAAGGATCTTGTGAAAACCGTGAAGTCGCTCACAATTCAAGGATACCGAAAGATTGGATTCGTGTCAGTTCGTTCAGAATATTTTGTCGATCCATACGAGGTGAAAAAATTGGCGGCTGATAAGGGCGCGAAGCTGATTGTCGGCACTTGGTTTAAGTCGGCGCGCAGCCGAGCAAGATATCCGGTGACTGAGTATTGGTATCAATTGCTCGACAAATGAATCATCGAATTAAATGGTTGGCCGATTCTCATGTCGAAATTTAAGTCCTTTCGTACACGCTTCGTACCTGGTCTACTTTGGATCGCCTTAGCAGCTCTATTGGGAAGCTGCGCCCAGCGCCCAGGACCAGGCTTAGGCGCAGGCCGTTTTTCCACTGTTGTCATTGACGCCGGGCACGGTGGAAAAGACAGCGGGGGTACCAGTGGCCGAAGAGCTCCTGTATTTTTGATGGAGAAGGATATGACGCTCGACACCGCAAAGCGTGTTCGAGAGCTTTTGGGACGACGCGGCTTGCGAACCATTATGGTTCGGCAAGACGATCATTTCGTTGAATTGGATGATCGGGTAGCTTTCGCCAACCGCCAGGGCCCACGTTCAATCCTGATAAGTATTCACTATGACGCGGTGGGCGGCAGCGGACCAAACGGCGCAAAGACTTTCTTTTGGCGCGCCGATAGCCATGGTCTTGCAACGAGGATCCAGGCTCATCTTGTAGCAAAAACGGGTGAGACGAACATAGGCGTCTTGCGACGCCGCCTTCGACTAACCCGCAATCCGGACATTCCTTGCGTCTTGTGCGAGTGCGCTTACCTCACCAATCGTGTGGAGGCGGCAAAAGTTGCCAACGCGAATTACCGGCAACGAATCGCAGAAGGCATCGCGGACGGCATTCTTGAACAGTACCGCTTAGGCGATGCAGGTATCGCTCCGGTCCCGGAAATCTGGGCGCCTTTGTCCAAAGCATCCGACAAATACGCGAGTCATTAGCCTGGAAATTTCACGGGCAAGGCGCCCGCTAAATTTCCAGGCTTCCGGACTCCGAGCCCCGAACTGCGAACGGCGAACGATGACCGCCTTTGTCGAGGACCACCACCAGGATGAGACCGAGCCTCGGATTCTGAGATGACTTGACGTTTCCAGCCCTGCTCCTCTACTCCATTTGCGGCACTGGATGAAGAGGCCGTTGCCCGGAAGGACGCGAAGAATGTCAGCGATCGCGGATCGCCGAAGTCTGTTACACTAACAGATGGATAGCTTTCGATTTCATTCCGATGAACCACCATAAATACCATGCCGCAGATCCGCTCGATCCGCGGTTCGAAGCGACTGCCTCAGTGAATGCAGGCGAACTGGTGTTCGACATTAGAGTAGAATTGGACTCTGGCGAACGTTC
>DATMQC010000121.1:0-3385 GCA_035567275.1 Chthoniobacterales bacterium
CGAAGGATACGCGCCATCATTTCTGTCTCGAAGTTGCGGATCTCGAAAAACAACGAAACAGATTGCTTCATTTCGGAGTCGAAGTTCTCGAAGCGCGCCCGTTGCCTTTAAGACCACGTTTCTTTGCGCGTGATCCCTTTCGAAACTTGATCGAGTTTGTGATCGTCCAGGGGGACTACCTGGCCGCTTCCCAGTAAGGGCAGGCCTTGATATCCGAGGTATCCCTCTCCGCACACGGCAACTCATCGTCCTCGAACTCGAACTCGTCCTCGAACTCGGAGCCGTTATGCAAGCCTGCTGAGACGCTGACTCACCGAAAGCCGAATTTTGTTCAAGAGCCAAATTTTCTCAGCAATCGAGTTCGAGTTCGAGGACGAGGACGATTTTTAAGATTTGGCGCCGCCAGTCAGCAAGAAACGAGAGCGAAGTTCCCGTCATCATTCGCATCACGGGCCACGCTTTTTCGCAGGCTACACGGCGAGCTTTTGTCCCTTTCATGATTCATCAGATAAAGCGATCTTGGACGGCTCAATCGGGGCAGCACTAGAAACCATCGCACGGCGGCCACGGTGGTCACGGAGGATGTCTGACTAACCTTACATCTCGGCGGTCTGAGGCGCGGCCTCGCTAGAGATGCACTAGTTAGGTTGCAGTGGGCATAACAAACTCTGTTGCGGGCCGCAGCCGGCCCGGCCAGCGGCTGGTGACCGTCTTCAATCTCGTGTAGAAGCGTACTCCCTCCGGACCGTGGATGTAATGATCCCCAAACATTGAGCGCTTCCAGCCGCCAAATGAATGAAACGCCATTGGGACCGGTATCGGAGCATTCACTCCTATCATTCCAATTCCTACCTGCTCAATGAAAGCTCGCGCCGCCGCACCGTCGCGGGTAAATATCGCGGCTCCGTTCCCGTATTCATGATCATTTACCAGTTGGATTGCCTCCCGAACATCGCTGACACGTACCACGCAGAGAACCGGGCCAAAAATCTCTTCCCGGTAAATGCGCATTTCAGGTCGGACATGATCAAACAAGGAACCACCGAGAAAGAATCCTTCACTGTTTTCTGTCATGGAAGCATTGCAGCCGTCCACAACGAGACGGGCTCCCTCTTTCATGCCGAGTTCCACATAGGATTTCACTCGCGACAGATGAGCGGCAGTCACAAGAGGACCCATCTCGACGCCGTCAGCATCCCCCGGTCCGATCTTTAGCGCCTTGACCCGAGGGGCCAGCGCTTCTACCAGGCGATCCGCCAGCCGGTCTCCAACCGCAATCGCCACGGAAATGGCCATGCAACGTTCTCCCGCAGAGCCATAGGCTGCACCAATCAGCGCGTCCACCGCATGGTCAAGGTCGGCATCGGGAAGCACCACCATGTGGTTTTTCGCGCCACCAAGCGCCTGTACCCGCTTGCCTGCCGCTGTCCCTCGCCGGTAGACCTGCTCAGCGACCGGGGTTGACCCGACAAAGCTCACCGCCTGGATTGCTGGATGATCCAATAGGAAATCCACTGTTTCACGATCTCCATGTACCACATTCAAGACTCCGTCTGGAAGACCGGCTTCTGTCAGCAATTCTGCGAGCTCTATCGCCGTGCTTGGATCTCGTTCACTCGGTTTCAGAATGAAGGTATTCCCACAGGCCAACGCGATTGGAAACATCCACATAGGAACCATCGCAGGAAAGTTGAACGGTGTAACTCCGGCTACGACTCCAAGCGGTTGCCGGAATGAGAAGCTATCGACATCGGTGCTGACCTGCTCGGAAAATTCCCCCTTCAACAATTGCGCTATCCCGCAAGCAAACTCAACTACCTCCAAGCCTCGAACCACTTCACCCCGCGCATCCTCCAGTATCTTTCCATGTTCGGCGCTGATCGAAGCCGCAAGTCGTGCCGTCTCACGCTCCACAAGATCTCTGAAGCGAAAGAGAATACGCGATCGCCGAACAGCGGGCGTTCGAGACCAGGCACCAAAAGCTTTCGAGGCGGCCCCGATGGCGTCCTCGACTTCGATCTTTGTCGCAAAGGCGACCCGGCCCGATCTTTGTCCCCGAGCCGGATTAAAAACGTCAGAATATCGTTGCGAAGAACCGAGCCGAAGCCGGCCGTTAATGAAATGATGGATGTTTGCGGATCCGTCCTCCGGCGCAAGACGTTCAAATGGATTAATCTTGTTTGTCATATGGTGGATTGTCAGCTAGTGCCCTGTCCCCGAAATAGCATGTATTTTGTTATTTCGGGGACAGGACACTGGTGCCTCAGGGCGCGGTTTCTCCCGACCAGAGCTTAACATAGAGTTTCTCGATGTCTTCAGCAGAGGGGATCAACGGATTGTTTGCCGGCGAACCCGAGGCGATCGCTTGTTCGACCATCGTCGGGATGCTTTCTTCCCAGGCGTCTCTGCTGATCCCGTACGCCTCAGGTGTTGGAACTTGAAGGGTTCTATTCAGCTCCTCGAGGCCGGCCGCAAGTCGATCGCAGGCATCCGATTCTGAGGCTCCGGGTGAAACAAGTCCCATCGCCTTAGCGCATTCGGCATAGCGCCCGGTCGCGCCGGGCAAAGAGTATTCCGTGACAAGCGGTAGCAGCATTGCGTTCGACATTCCGTGAGGCACATGAAATTTTGCACCGATCGGCCGGCTCATTCCATGTACTAGCGCTACGCTTGAATTGGAAAAGGCAATGCCAGCCTGCGTCGCTGCCAACATCATCGACTCACGCGCTTCGCGATTTTGCGGATCGAAGCAGGCTTTGCGCAGGTTTGCCCAGATCGATTTCATTGCGGACAGCGCAAAACTATCCGCGAATGGATTGGCCCGACAACTAACGTAAGCCTCGATCGCGTGCGTCAGCGAGTCCACACCGGTATCCGCCGTCAATCGCATCGGTTTCGTGAGCGTCAATTCGTAATCCACCAAAGCAGCCTGAGGAAGATATCCGAGACCAATGCAAAGCATTTTTTCGTCCCTCTCTTCGTCGGTCACGATCGTGAATCTGGTAGCTTCGGAGCCGGTGCCCGCGGTCGTCGGAATGGCGATGATTGGGAGGCCGGGGGAATTCATTTCTCGGGGCGCCTTATAATCGCTCATGCTTCCGCCGTGAACGGCCAACATGGCGATGGCCTTAGCAGTATCAATTGAGCTGCCCCCTCCCAAGCCGATAACGCAGTCGTGCCTTCCTCGCCCTAGACAGTCCAGACCGGCTTTCACCGCAGATGTCGTCGGATCGGAAACTGTTTCCGAAAAGATTCGTGCTTCCCCTAACGGCCGCAGACTTTCGACGAGCATTCGAGGGAGCCCGCTCTTCCGGATGAAGGGGTCAGTCACAATGAGCGGGCTTTCCAAGCCCAGAATCTGCAAAACTTCTCGTGCTTCTCTGAA
>DATMQC010000122.1:0-10293 GCA_035567275.1 Chthoniobacterales bacterium
TGGTGCATGGACAAGTTCAACGATACGACGAACTGGCGCACGCTACGGGGCGGTTCCTGGGCCACCTCACGTGCGGAAGAGATGCTCTCGTCCTATCGCCGCGGTTATGAGCCATTTTCCCGTTGTGATGATGTTGGTTTCCGCTGCGTCATTACCGAAGATGGTGGACGGGGATGAAACTGCTTAAAGTTAATCTCATTTTCATCCCCTTGCTTGCACTCTGCCTCGGTGCGGTCGGCTACGCCGCTAGAAAGATGCTGTTGGAAGATGCGCGCCAGCACGTACTCCAGAATGCACGGCTGCTGATGGAAACCGCTCTGTCGAGCCGAAAGTACACCATCAAATACATCACGCCGCTGATTCTGCAATACGATTACAATGCGCAGACTGGACTCTCGGAATTCCGAAAATCGATTGCAGAAATCCCGACGGCGCCTAGCCCGGAGGCTGCAAATAACCTTCCTGGAAGCCTAAAAAGAGGGTACCTGCTAGGCCAACAGCGCGCGCTCGACGAAGAGAAGCGGTTCCTCGAATCTTTAGAACGTAGGGCTGAGGAGCTCCGTCCTACCGGGTTTCACCCGCAAGCGGTATCGTTCTTCGCGGCGCTCGAGATCCTGGCCGATCTGCACGAAAGATATCCCGAATACTCCTACAGGGAAGCCGCGCTCAACCCGACCAACCCACGTGATCGCGCCAGCGATTGGGAGCGCTACGTGATCGATAAATTCCGTTCCGGCGCGGTGCAGAATGAATTTGTCGGTACGTTCGAGTTGCCTTCAAGCGCATCGCTTTTTCTGGCTGAGCCGATCAGGGTCAATAATGTGGGCTGCCTCGAGTGCCACAGCACGCCCGACAAGGCACCCCCGGAGATGGTTACGCTTTACGGCACGACCCACGGCTTTGGTTGGCACATGGACGAGATTGTCGGCGCACAAATCGTGTCAATGCCGAAGGCGCTTCCTATGCAGATGGCCGAGGGCACCTTTCGCGCATTTGCCATCTGGCTGGCCGGTGCCTTTGCTGGAATCGTGCTTGTCGCAAACGCAAGCATCGTCATCGGGACTCGGGTGCAATCATAGGCGGCTCATGCGAGGAAACCAACCGGCTCTCGGGGACTGCCTTCATTACGGGATACCGGCGCGACAGGGTACTGCAATAATGAAGGCAAGCCCCGAGACATACGCCGCATCGCCTCCGATTTTTTCTGGTCTCAACGGGCACCCGCGGTTCCGCTGCCCGGTTCCTCAGGAACTCAGGGCCACCTGACCACCGTGGTTAAATTCCGACGAAGGTACGAAAAGGGACATGGGCGTTTGCCGAAGTCCTTCTGCGCGAAGACGGTATGCCTGCGTAGTACCCCCAATTGCTAGCTAGCCCGCGCCGAGCCGTTGCTCATTTTGGGGCTTGATGCGCCGCTTTTTTCTTCCAATTAAGGCTCTTGAAAGATTGGCCCCGCATAAGGAAAAGTCGGAATGGCGCCGGCGAGATGTTTTGGGAGGTTGACCTGCGGCCTCACGGCAAGCGCAAGCATTTTTCGTCCAAGGATGCAGCTCTAGGGGAAGCGCAAATCCAACGAACCCGGTTGCGTAACGAAGGCCAGAAGGCCTCGAGTTACTCCAAAATCGCGATGGCGGTCCTGGCCGGCAGCGGCCGTTCATTAACGCAGGTCGCAAAGATAGCCATGAAATTCCACGGACCTAGAAGCTCGCCATAAAGTCTAGACTAAACTAGCCATTCCGCCTCGCGCAAGGGAACCAGGTAATCCAGGAATGAGGACGGGTCCCGGAGTAACTTGAGCGAGGAGAAAAACTCCAGTCTTCGGCATCAAAAACGCGTCCACCTAATCTTTCGATGCAGCACGCTCGCCAGCGGTTGCAAACCTGCGGACCTTACAAACGATCTCCGCGATCTCGCGATCAATTGTGGCCCGGTCGGTCCCGTGAAATCCTCGAATCCGAATGTAGCTTTGGCGGTTGATCCCTAGGAACTTCATCTTCAACCTGGCTAAAGTTTCCGTCGGTGACAGATCGTCGATTAGGACGGATTTAGGTGCAACCGCTTCCGCTTTCAGATCCGCAAAAGGACGAAAGACGAATATGTCCTCGCGACAATACAGCTGTTCAAAGCCAAGTCCGAAGGCTTCGTTGATCTTTTCAGCATAGTCGCGCTGGCTAGTCGTTAACAAAGATACGCACCCAATCTCTCGGAGGCAGCCAAGCAGATAATGCGCGCACGGCCGAAGCGCTACATCATAGACTTCTAATCCAAATGCGAAGCGCCGTCGCTTTCCTGGCGGCCTCGGCCCCGCTACTCTCGCGTGAATCAGGGTTTCATCGAGATCGATATAAATTTTGCGCATTCACCAGGTAACAAATAAACTCGCATCATTGACGTTTGGAACCCACCTGAGCGTTTTTTATCAGCGTACCGTCGTCCAGCACCATCGTCCCATTGCGAAGGTGGCGATCACCAAAGATAACCAAGCAGGCTAAGACCAGCAAGACGACGCAGATAATGATACTTCCTATGGGAAAGGCGGTCTCCTTGATAGGGTTTATGCCTGGCAGAATTCGTCCTGAAGGTACTGTTCGGCATTGGTCAGATCAAATACTCCGATCAGGTAATAACGCCAGGAACAACCGAATTCCCGGCCGCCGATCAAAAGTGAGCGTTCGTCGTTGTTTCTGATGCAGAAACCAGCACATATTCTTTTCCCTAATTACTATGGCTAAACTTCGCCTTTACATGTTCGAGTGCGGCACCATCCGATTAAAGCTGCACGATATCAAAATGAATCAAGGCTTGAACGAGCTTTACCGAATCCCGGTGCCCTGGTTCTTTATCCAACATCCCAGAGGCAACATCGTTATCGATGGCGGTAACGCGGTTGAATGTGCTACTCAACCCTATGAACATTGGGGTTCGACAGCGGATAAATCTTACCCTGAGATGAGAATCGAGCAGGGTTGTGTGAATGAACTACAACGCTTGGGAATTGAACCAGATTCTGTGACATATGTGCTCCAGTCGCACCTGCACCTTGATCACACTGGAGCGATAGGGCGTTTTCCAAACGCCGTCCACGTCGTGCAGCGAGCGGAATATGAATATGCATTCACCCCGGACTGGTTTGCCGCAGGCAACTACATTCGAAAGGACTTCGACAAACCCGCTCTGCGGTGGATGTTTTTAGAGGGTTTGGCAACGGACTTCTACGACCTATTCGGAGACGGGACCATCCGGTTGATATTCACGCCGGGTCATTCGGTGGGGCATCAGTCATTTCTAATCAATTTGCTTAAATCGCCGCCGATGTTGCTGACGGCAGATGCCGCATATACTCTGGATCATTGGAACGAAAAAGCGCTGCCGGGTTTTCTCACCTCGACCATTGACACGGTGCGCTCCGTTCAGAAGTTGCACCAAGTAGTCCGGCAATCTGGCGCTCAGGTGGTCACCGGTCACGATCCGGAAGCGTGGCCAACGTTCAAAAAAGCGCCGGACTTTTACGATTGACCACAGTTTTTGCAAGAGGAGATCGCATAGGCGCGATAACAGAGATAGCAGCACCCCGTCCCTCGAACGTTGCACTGAGATTATTGCACCGCTGTCCGGTATGCCATGCCCAGAGATACCCGATAGCGATCGGCAATCTCCTGCCGGGTTCCTTCCAAAATTATCGTAAGGGGCCACAATCTGTTCTCTGAAGCCCAGCGACGGCGTCTTCACGCCTCAAGTATACCTCAAGGCGATATAAATCGGCTGCAGTTTTATTTAAAATGCTCTAGCCGAGCTAGCTGCACGCTTTCACACGAATGTTAAAGAGTTCATACGTCAGGTCCAACGCTAATTTGATCACTTCTGGCTTGGCATTCGCCTCACCATCACTAGCTCGGTTTCCGTTATCATTCATACAGCCGATTGCGTAGCAGCGGGTGATGCTGCATGTCGGCTCATATCGTCAACGCAGAATAAGCTATAATTTCTCGCTTAACGCATCGATGACCAATGTGCAGGCGAGCGTCGCTCTTTTGAGAAACTCATTATCATCGGCAGAAGTTGGATAAACCCATTTGAGCTGGCGGCCGGCCAAGCTGTCAAGCGAACTGTTCACAATGGCTTTGACCCCCTGCGCCGGAGACCCCAGCGTTACAGTACCCTCTTCGAACCGGCTAATCATCTCTTGAGTGGGATTGTATAGTTGAAGACGACGTATGTGCTCAATAAGCAGTGCCATCTGGCGCGCTTGAAGGTATTTGGAAAGGTACTCAACCCGGATTTCAACAATTTCCAGCTTACCCGACTCAATAGCCTGCTGGCGTATGGCCTCGATTCCCTTGGGCGGGTCCCACCATATGCCTGGGGCTTTCTCTTTAAGCTTGAAGAAAAGCCAAAGCTCCGGATTAATCAAAAGGCTTAAGGTCGATGTGGTGTCACGAAAGAACACCAACGGCTCAGCAACCACCGGTGTGAATGATATTTCGAACCTGTGGAACGGAGAGTAGCGATACACCGTTTTGTTGCCCTGGGTCTTGAGCGAGCCGCCCGGTTTACCGATATCGCCAACAATAGACTCCAGCTTATCGAATATATTTGCGAAGTCCCCTGGAGAGAGCAGCATGCTCTGCCGGTAGACCACATTCTCCACGCCTTGCCCGTCACTACCGGAATCAAAAGTCCACGCCCCGAGCCTGAACCATGGGCCGGCCAGACGCTCGGCGCACAGGTCCTCGGAGAGGTTCAGTTCCGGAATGCCAAAGAGGTGTTTTGGGACGTCGTTCCTGTCGATCAGCATTGCACAGCCATAATCCGGCGTTCCAGGCCGGCAAACCAACGCCCTACACGACCGTGCAGTTGATCCAGACAGCGGTCGCCTCGTTTGTCAACCGTAGAGCAACGCGGGCGCAATTGCCGCCGCAAATGAATGGTGCCAATGCTCAAAAACGCGTTATACTAGGGTTTTCACGGGCGAGGAAAGGGTAAAAAATGATTAAAAACGCAAAGAAAAAATGTACGTAGACTGGCTACAATTTACTACGGTTTTGCTTCCGCTAGATTCCACCGTTTTCTACCCTGATGGCAATTTCCTGGGCAATACCGTGGAACAGAGTGGAAAGTAGCGCCCTATTTTAAGGTTGAAGTCCCCCCCGAGCATTGATGGTAGGTCAAACGATGGATCCTCTCCTTCGCACGGTTACAATTAATACTGGGTCACAACGTTACTCCGTTTACATCGGCGAACGATTGTTGAACGAGGTTGGCCGGATTTGCCGGGAATCTTCTCTTTCCGGACGAGCGGCGATCGTTTCGGACGCGAATGTGGCTGCGCACTACGGGCAGACCACAGCGACTGCATTCGCAAATGCCGGCTTCAAAATATCCACTCACGTCGTCGCTGCCGGAGAACGTTCCAAATCATTCACCGATGTGACGACGCTGTGCGAGGATTTTGCCCGCCAGGGAGTCGATCGGCAGAGTTTCGTCGTCGCACTGGGTGGCGGCGTGGTAGGTGATCTAGCGGGATTTGCCGCAGCGATTTACTACAGAGGTATTCCAGTGGTGCAGATGCCCACCACAATCATGGCACAGGTCGACAGTTCTGTCGGTGGTAAAACTGGCATTAATCTGGCCGCCGGAAAAAATCTTGTCGGCTCCTTCCACCAGCCGGCCGCGGTGTTGGCTGACGTTTCCACCCTCTCAACGCTCGGGCGTCGCGAGTGGAATGAAGGTTTTGCGGAGGTCATCAAATACGGCGTGATCTGCGAACGGGAGCTTCTACCTCGCCTGAAACGACCACTATCGCCCCTTGGTGCCCTGATCCAAAGGTGTGTGGAGATAAAGGCTTCCTTTGTAGAGGATGATGAAAGAGAAAAAAAGGGACGGCGTGCTCTCCTGAATTTCGGCCATACAATCGGCCATGCCATTGAGAACGTTGCCGGCTACGGAACACTCTTCCACGGAGAAGCCGTAGCACTCGGAATGATTGCAGCAGCACACATTTCTGCGAGATGCGCCGGACTTCCCGCCGAAGATCTCCAGGAAATCGAATCGGCGATAAAGCATTTTGAGCTGCCCACCAAGTTGCCGTCGGAACTATCGCGGCGACGCGTTTTGGAAGCCGTATTTGCGGACAAGAAGTTTGCCGAGGGCAGGATCCGCTTCGTTGTCACCCCAAAACTCGGAACAGCCGCTCTTGTTGATAATATAACGATAAAAGACCTGGAGTTTGGCTTGGAAGCAATTGAGCCCTCTGTTTCGTGACGCGCAAGGAAGCTTTTATCGCGCTGAACATGGTTCCTCGCCTGGGACCTGTAAACGTGCGTCGGCTTCTTCAGGTGCTCGGCTCCCCGGATCGCATTCTGATCGCCGGCCGCAGCGAACTGAGTGCCGTAGAGGGACTGGGTCAAGACATTGTTGACTCGATTATTTCCTGGGAATCCCTGGTCGATCTCCGAAGAGAAATGAGTCGCGTCAGAGAATTTGGAGCGGCTGTCCTGACCCTTGACGATCCGGAGTACCCCAGGCAACTCCGGGAGATCCATGATCCGCCAACCGTGCTTTACGTATGGGGCAAGCTCGAAGCCAGAGATTGTCACGCCATTGGAGTCGTGGGCTCCCGCCGCACAACGCATTACGGATTGGAATGCGCCAAAAAGCTCTCATACCAGATCGCCTACTCCGGGCTTACGGTTGTCAGCGGGCTGGCGCGCGGCATCGACACTGCAGCCCACCAGGGAGCGTTGGCGGCAAAAGGCCGGACCGTCGCCGTACTTGGGGCCGGATTAAATCATTTGTACCCGCCGGAGAATCAGGCATTGGCAGAAAAGATCGTCGCCTCCGGAGCGGTGGTTACTGAATTTCCAATGGATATCACGCCAGATCGCCAAACTTTCCCGATGCGTAACCGCATCATCAGCGGCTGGGGATTTGGCTTGCTAGTCGTCGAGGCGGGGTTCAACAGCGGAGCGCTCATCAGCGCCTCGCAGGCAACAGAACAGGGGCGCAATCTCTACGCGATTCCAGGACCGATCAACCGACCGACGTCCCACGGAACAAATCGCCTAATCCAGCAGGGTGCAAAACTCGTGATGAGCGTCGAAGACATTCTGGAAGACGTGCAGGTGCTGTTTCCCGCGTCGCCAGATCTAACCCGGAGCAAGCCGCCGGATCTGGAAGGCGATCTATTGCTGGTTTACGAGGCCATCACGTCCCAAGAGACGCAAATCGACGAAATCATCGAGCGCTCCAGGCTCGCCGCAGGCGCCGCGACAGCGGCCTTGTTGCAGCTGGAAATGCGGCACCTGGTGAAACAATTGCCGGGCAAATATTTCGTGAAATTACTCTAGAACTCGTACTCACTTCGGGTCCCTCGACACAATTTTGTTTGCCTGTTTCCGGGTTGGCCTCTACCTTCCGAGCCTTTGCAAACAGCAAATCCGTTCAGAACGGTTCATACGTACTTTAAGCCATGGGAAAAGCACTGGTCATAGCAGAGAAACCTAGTGTCGCACTCGATCTCACGCGAGCGCTTGGAAGATTCGAAAAAAAAGGCGACTACTTCGAGAACAAACTGTATGTCGTTTCCTCGGCCATCGGGCATCTTGTGGAACTGTGCCTACCCGGAGAACTGGACAAGAAGCGCGGAAAATGGAGTTTCCAGAATCTCCCAATTATTCCGGATTCGTTTGAACTGAAGCTTATCGAAAAAACGAAAAATCGTTTCAGATTGCTGAAGCAGCTGATGAAACGAGAAGACGTTGAAGTTCTCATCAATGCCTGCGACGCCGGACGCGAAGGTGAGTTGATCTTTCGATACCTGATGAAACTCTCTGGAGTCTCCAAGCCGATCAAGCGGCTCTGGCTGCAATCAATGACTCAGGAGTCGATCGCAGCCGCGTTTGCGCGACTTCGCTCCGACCAGGAGATGATTCCTCTTGCCGACGCGGCGGTTTGTCGCTCGGAGAGTGACTGGCTCGTCGGCATCAATGGCACGCGTGCAATGACTGCCTTCAACTCAAAACAGGGCGGATTCCAGCTTACGCCTGTTGGACGGGTTCAAACACCCACCTTGGCAATCCTTGCAGAACGGGAGGAACGTATTCGCTCCTTTGAGCCGCGGACCTACTGGGAAGTCTTCGCAGATTTCGATGTGCAGAAAGGCGCTTACCGGGGGCGCTGGTTTGACGAGCGCTTCGTCAAAGAACAGGACGAAGATCGCAGAGCCGAACGCCTCTGGGATCGCGCAAAAGCCGAAGCGATCCAGGCAAAAGTCCTCAATGAGCCGGGCGAAATCACGGAAGAGAAGAAGCCTGCGACCCAGGCTCCGCCGCAGCTTTTCGATCTTACCTCATTGCAGCGAGAAGCAAATTCCCGGTTTGGTTTTCCCGCGCGGCTTACATTGCAAGTCGCGCAACAGCTCTATGAGCGGCACAAGGTCATCACCTATCCGCGAACAGATTCCCGCTATCTACCGGAGGACTATCTCGGGACTGCACGAGCAGCGTTATCGAGTCTCGCTGACCCGACTTTGCAGCGGTTCGCCGAAAAAGCTCTCCGTAACGGTTGGGTGAAGCCCACCAAGCGGATCTTCAACGACGCAAAAATTACCGACCATAACGCGATCATTCCGACCAATCAGACCCCGAGGAGTCTGGATGACAAACAACAGCGCATTTTCGATTTGGTGGCACGCAGATTTGTCGCGGTGTTCTATCCCCCGGCTCAATTTGAGATCACAACACGAATCACGCGCGTTAAAGACGAAGCATTCAAAACCGAAGGACGCGTCATTAAGGAACCGGGTTGGCTCGCCCTCTACGGAAGGCAATCTTCCGCCGAAGAACAGAACGCTTCACTTGTCGATGTCGGACGGGGCGAACGCGCATTGACGCGGGATTGCGAAATCAAAGAGAGTCAGACAAAACCGCCGGCCCGGTTTAGCGAAGCGACCCTGCTCTCGGCAATGGAGAGCGCTGGGAAACTCGTGGAGGAGGAAGAGCTCCGTGAAGCAATGGCGGCCAAGGGGTTGGGAACTCCTGCGACCCGCGCCACGATCATCGAGGGATTGATTCATGACGAGTACATTACCCGCGATGGCAGGGAATTGATTGCCACCGCAAAGGGCATTGCGCTGATCACCTTGCTTCGCGGCATTGGGGTCAACATTTTGTCTTCCCCTGAACTTACCGGAGAATGGGAGTATCAGCTCAAGCTCATGGAACAAGGACGCCTGGAACGGCCGGCGTTCATGAGAAAGATCAAAGATCTCACTCGTGAGATCGTCGAGAAAGCAAAGAACTTCGCCAGCGATGTCGGAGGAAACTACGTGACACTTGAAGTGCAGTGCCCTAGTTGCGGTGCTCTGCACTTGAAGGAAGACTATAGAACTTACCATTGCGAAACGTGCGGCTTTCGACTTTTCAAGAGCATAGCCGGCCGACTCCTCACTCCCGAAGAAGTGACTGTTCTGGTTGCCAACAAAAAGGTGGGACCGCTCGACGGCTTCCGCAGCAAAGCCGGACGGCCATTTTCAGCATCGCTCGTTCTCAATGAGAGCAACAAACCTGAATTTGCGTTTGAGAAAAATGGCAACTCCGAAGGGAGGGAAGTAGATGCGACCCTGCATACACTGATCGGGAAATGCCAGGTATGCGGGACAGGCCAAGTCTACGATACCGGCGTTTCCTACGTTTGTGAAAATGTTGCGAAAGGCGAATGCCGGTTCAAAGTAAACAAAACAATCCTCCAACGCGAAATCAACCCGGAGCAGATGCGCAAAATGTTGGCAGAAGGAAAAAGCGACGTGCTGAAGGGATTTATGTCGAAGAAGGGACGTCCGTTCGACGCCGCGCTGAAGCTCCAGAACGGCAAGATAGGTTGGGAATTCGCAAAGCGGGCGCCGCGACGCAAAGCGAAGGCGGAATAAGCGTGAACGCTTTGTGGCCTGACACGAAAATCTCGCGAGCGCTTTGGCTGGTGAGATTTTCGGGCTTTTCAGGAACTGGTGGTGGAAAGTGCTGAGCGCCAACGAGTAGCGGATTGCGGCGTTGGCAGGGCCGGATCTCCGAGCCGGCCGGTTGCTGGCTGGCAGCCCGGTTCTCGACGGGCGGCTCGGAGATCCGCCCCTGCCACGTCCCTACAGAGTCATACGTGCCATCCCGAGTTCCTTGCACAAGTCGCAGAGCCGCAGGTCCTTGTGAACGCTAGCTAGGCCGGTTGTCCCAGCTTTTCGACTCTTTGCTGCAATTCTGTCGCCTTTATCTTAGTCTTCGCCACAAGCTGCTTTGAATCGAC
>DATMQC010000123.1:0-7120 GCA_035567275.1 Chthoniobacterales bacterium
TTTTCAAGCTTCTAGTGCACCGTCTCCTAAATCCCTTTGGCTTCGCCGCAGGTCAGTTGGCTGTTTTTCAAGGCGCGAGCGAAGCGCCCATCCCGCACCATTTTGATACCGGCGGGAGAGAACCAGATCTGCAGGAGCGTAAAATGGTGCGGGATGCGCCCTCCTCGCGCCTTGCCGGCGGCGTCGGGACCGGCGCCCATGGCAATTCAGCTTCGGCCGCAAGCTAAACTATCGTCCTTCCAGCGTCACGTCAACGTCCACCGATTTGGCGACCTGAAGAACAAAAGTGCTGGGGTCTCTCATCCCCCACGAGACATAGGGAACCGTAAACTTTGCCCGGGCAGTCAGCGAAGCGTTTTGCATCTGCACGCGAACTGGGATGGTCATCTCATGATCTCGACCATGAATTCGCAGCATTCCATGTACCTCTACATCGGAAGCGCCGCTTGAGGCCAATCGGCCATTGATTCGATCGGGCGAAAAAACCGCGTCTGGGAAACGTTCGGACTCCAAAACGTTTGCATGCATCTGGCGATCACGCGTTCCTTCTCCCGTGTTTCCACTCCGCACGTCGACAGAGATCTGGCCGCTCGCTTTGCCCGAGTTCGGATCGAAGCGCACCGCGCCGCTCTTTATCCTGAAGGTTCCATGGACAGTGTGCAAAAGCGCTCCGAGGGTAAATTGAACAGCGCTCTTCGCAGGATCGATATTGAAATTCAGAACGCCGGAGGAGGTTGGAGCGGTTTCTGCCGCAACCAAGTCGCCACAGATGCACAGGAGCAAGTATACGATTAAACGAGCACTCATCATTTTCATGGCGATAACGTGGCAATGGCTACCCCTCCATTCCCCTCCAGCCGGGAAGGATGCCGGTCTCAGCTCCCGACAAATTCAGCCGTGAATGTTTCAAACTTTGCCGCTGTTCCGACAGGCGGCGTAGAGGCGACGACGTAGCAGCCGGAACCAACAAACTGCTTCGATTGAGTGTCGAAAACCATCATGCATCGCAGTTGACCGGGTTCAACCCACCGCTCCGAGAGTTGGGTGCCGCTGCTCGTTGCCGCTGATCTCGCAGCCGCGCGTTTGTTCACATAATCCTGGAGCTGGTTCTTTGTTGGGCGAAGCGTTTGAACAGCAACGTAACGATGAGACGCGGGACGCCTCCGACCCTTCTTGACGGCAGCGAGATAGGCCTGCAATTGCTTCTCGGCTGCAGCCCTTTGCTCTGGCGTTGGAGTATACCAATAGTCCGAGTCATAGACTCCCGAGTACCCCGGATACCAGGATCCCCAGAATGGATCGCGATAATAGTAGTGGTGATCATAGTCATGCCGAGACGATTGCTGGTGACTTTGGTCGTGGCCACCCCCACCGTGATCGTGCGCATGCGCAGAGCCTGTCAGTATCGCGGCGAAAGCCAAACTGATAGCCGGCGAGCACAGGTTGCCGAACCATTTAAAGCAAAGACCTCGGTTTCGCCGGCGTGGGCCACCAGGGCCCGAATTCGAATTAAGATGTCTAGTGCGTCGAGTCATAAGTAGGAGGCATTCCGTCAAGTCTTTTCCCTATCCATTAATCACTAGGTGGTTCTGCTTTTCAAGGATTCTATAAGGGAGGCGGCCTCGCCCAACCGGCGCTCCTCCCAGGCTTGCGCTGGGGAGCAGGCCAATCGATCCGGTTATCATTGCGAGTTCGTCACTGAGGATGTCGCCGAAAAGGTTCTCGGTTACTACAACGTCAAAGCTTTTTGGGGCGCGAATAAATCAGATTACTTCCGGCCCAATACCGTCTCCGGCTAAAACAGCGATTTTCAATGTAGTTGACATAGAGAATGTAGAATCTTCATCTCTGGCGAGGCCGCGCGTCGTTTCGCCCGATCGCGAGTTTCGCAGCCAGAACGAATTCACGAATTTTAATCTCCTCTTTGCGACCTTGGTTGTTCTCGACGCCGCTTGCCACGTCGACGGCATGTGGTCTGAACAATCGCACTAGCTCTCCCACGTTTTCTGCAGTCAAGCCACCCGCTATGACGATCGGCTTGCTCCGGGAGATTGCGTCCAAAATCGCCCAATCGAACCGTTCCCCGGTTCCACCAAAAAACCCATCCCGATAACTATCGAGCAGGAATGCAAAAACCGGATATATTTCAGCATCCTTCAACGTCGAGCGATTTTTTAGTCGGAACGCTTTGATCAATGGTTTGGAACCGTGTGAAATCGCTTTGAAAAAATCGGGTGACTCGTCGCCATGAAGCTGAATCGCGTCGAAGGTATCGCTTTCGCTCAGAGCCAAAACATCATCAATCGGCGGATTAACCAGGACTGCGATCCGCGTAATTTCCGGCGGCAGCGCGCGAATCCAGTCTTCCTCCCGACGCAAGTCCAGGAAACGCTTCGACCCCGGGTAGAGGTTGAATCCAAGAGCATCCGCGTCACTCGCAATCGCGGCCATTGCTTCAGTCTCGGTTTTAATACCGCAAATTTTCACGTGGACGCTCTTAAGCGGATTTCTAAAGAAACGCTTCACACTCAAAGGGTTACCTGTCACGGATTAATAATCTGTTGCGATACTTTCCACTAATTGGGCAAAAATCCAGGTTTTTTGGTTTACTGCGAGCCGTTTCGAACTAATATGCGCGAGGTTACATAAAGGAAATCATTAACAGAATACACGGGCAGATGGAACGCGAAGACAAATCGAAAAAGGTAGTGAAAGAGAAGCGAAGCGTTAAGAGGACAAAGGCACTGGCAGAATCTGGTGAGACAATCCCGGCTGTCGAAAGGAAGAAAGCGTCGGCACAAAAGAAAGGAAGTTCTGCGCCGGCGACGAACCGTGAAAACCATATTCAGGATCCGACGATCGAGCAGATTCAATTACGCGCCTACTTCATTGGGGAAAGACGGTTAAGCCTTGGTATTGCCGGCGATTCGACGTCTGACTGGGTTCAGGCAGAGCGCGAATTGAGGGGAGAGGCAGAGGTACACTAGCTCCTATTTTCCGTTGCAAGCTGTCTGGGAAGGAGTCTGCCGGACGCAAGGTGTTGCGTCTGGAGTGGATGGATTTCCGCATTTGGTACGTTGCTTGCGAGGCGTGAAAGTTTCGCGCTGGACGGCCGGACGAGTTTTTCCGTTCTGGAATCACGGGGACTACCTCACTTCTTCAACCTGCCGTGCTGAGTACCTTAGCCCCATCTGCAGCTTCGGTTATTCGATACATTTTTCCTGGTGGTGCTGAATTCAGCCAATCCAGATGCGTCGTCGTAATCAGGCGCTGGCCGCCGGATGGCAGCGCGGAAAAAAGCCGGTTTCTCCTCGCGAGATCAAGTTCGCCGAATATATCGTCCAGGAGCAGCAAAGGCGGCTTCTTGAATTCGAGCTCCAGCATTTTTGCCTGGGCCACTTTCACCGCGATCGCGGCTGTGCGCTGCTGGCCTTCGGAAGCGAAAACTTCAGCGGCGCGGCTCGATAAGAAGATTTGAAAATCGTCACGATGCGGACCGATGAGCGTAACGCGCAACCGGCGTTCCTCCCCGGCCGATTCTTGTAACGCCCTTTCGAAATCGGTTGTCGCTCCCGGCCGATATCGGACGCTTGAGGTTTCACCGCGATCGCTGACCGCGGCAAAAGCGTCGGCAAAATAAGGCTCAAGCCGTTCTATCAGAAATGCCCGCAACGCAGTAAGTTGATGTCCAAAGTGGAGGAGAGGCCTGGTATAAGCCGCCACCTCCCGCGGCCGAGGCGGCACCATTTTCAAGCAGCGATTTCGCGAGCCGAGCGCCTTCTCATAGGATCGAAGAACTTCGCGATAGGTCTTGAATACCTGGGCGCCGATGAAATCAAGAAAACGTCTGCGCCCATCGCCGGGACCTCGAATCAGGTCGATGTCTGAATTAGCAAAATAGACGACTCGAGCCACGTCGACGTAGGAAGCGGGCTTTTTTTGTTCCACCGAATCCAAAGCCATCTTTCGCCTGCTGGGGCTATAGTAATATTGGAGATGATAACCGGAGACATACCCGTCGGTGACAAAGCTCTTTGCGCCAAACCGTATCAGCTGAGCCATGGAATTGGTTCGGGGCGACTGAAGTCGCGTCAATACCGCTATCGCCTCCAGGAGCGAAGTTTTGCCTAAGGCGTTCTGGCCGACGATGAAAGTATACTCCGGATGAAATTCTACCTCCAACTTCGCGAAACAACGAAAATCCCTGACAGCCAAATTACTAACCATTCAAGCCTGCCTTCGCACCCTGCTCAGTTGTAGACCTCTTCGAAGATACCACCTCCGAGCAGGGTCTCGCCATCATAAAGGGCGCATATCTGGCCGGGCGTAATCGCGCGCTGCGGTTCATCAAACCGCAAGATCGCTGTGCCTTCTCCGCATGCCTCAAAGGCGGCCGGCGCGGCTTTGGCCCGATAGCGAGGCCTCGCCGTGATCCCAGCGCTCGCGGGCAACCGTCGATTCGTGTAGGAGATATTTCTGATTTTGCAGCGTCGCGCGTAAAGCCGTTCCGTGTCGAGGCGATCAAATGCGACAATCAACTCGTTGGAGTGAACACGCTTCTCCACCACTACATAGGCTTCATGCCGCGTGTTCGACGGCACTCGCAACCCTTTCCGCTGGCCAAGTGTGAAAAGATGCAGCCCATTATGTTGTCCGAGGACCGTTCCCTGTCGATCCAGTATGAGTCCCGGCTTATCCGGAACAAACGTCCGTAGGAAATCGTTCATTTTTACTTCGCCGATAAAGCAAATTCCCTGGCTATCTTTTTTTGCTGCCGTCGCAAGATTAAATTGGCTCGCGAGCTTGCGCACTTCGGACTTGCGCAATTCGCCGACCGGAAATCGAGCAGCCGCAACCTGGCTCTGCCTAAGGAGAGCAAGAAAATAGGACTGGTCCTTGTTCTTGTCGACGCCTTCAAGAATATCCCAGGAACCGTCCCCCCGCCGGACCCGGCGCGCGTAATGCCCGGTCGCAACAGCTTCAAACCCGGCATTCTTAGCCCAGTCAAGAAATGCGCCAAACTTCATCTCCCGGTTGCACATTACATCGGGGTTTGGCGTGATTCCATTCCGATAGCCCCGCAGCAAATAATCGACAACCTTCTCCCGGTACTTGTCCATAAGGTTGACGATCTGAAATGGAATTCCCAGGTCCGCGGCGACGGCTCGAGCATCTTCGATATCCTGCTGCCACGGGCAATTGCCGATGATGTTTTGCTCGTTGATCCAATTCTTCATGTAGGCGCCTTCGATAGTGCTTCCTGCCCGGCGCAAGAGAAGGGCAGCGACGCTGCTATCAACTCCACCCGACATGGCAACAAGGATCTTCTCAGAACTGGACACACCGCAAAGTTGTTCGGGAGCAAAAGTCCGTCAAGGGGGCGGTGAAGCGGTGGTCGGTGTCGGCGCCAGCTGAACCTCCTCTATCGCTGCCATCAATCAGCGGCTCTTCAGCTGCCTACCGCGCTTCGCGCCGCCTTAACGAGTCGTAGGTAACGCTGCTGTTGGCATCCGGCGGTCTGTTGCCCCAGTGTGCGGACAGAGCGCTCGCGCCACAATCGCGTTTATTGAGGTCCATTCGAGGCTTCTTGAGCCGCCGTGGCGATCGCCTTCAAGATCTCTCGCTTGTAAACGGGCTCCATCTTCGAAATAAATATTCGCTGTTTTCTTCGAATCGATTGCCCTATCGGAGAACTGAAAAAGCCTTCAGCGGCCTTTAATTCCTCGGTCGACTCGTACGATCCCTGATTTCTCATAATAGATCTGCCCACGGGACTACTCTAAGCGGCGATCAGGGCCTGGAGCTCCTCGGCGGAGTAAATCTCGATCATCGTCTGCCGCATCGCCCGCACGATAACGTCCCAATTCATATGCCGGAGTATTGATACGACAAGGTCGCGCTGGTCATTCGGCACATTTTGCATCGTTCTTTCGGCGGATACCCACCAGTCCTGAATCGGGAACGTTCTAATCAAACGATCCGCCAGCTCGGCCCGATTTTCAGGCGTGTCTTGCAGACCAAAAAGATGCGTCATGAGGCTGGCCGATACGATTGCAACCAGGAGAGTCTTCATCGAAAATCCCTTTTCATTCCAAACTGTCGGACAACCCGATCTAGGCATCTATGGATACTCTTGCCCAGATCGTTATGCCTAACAATCACCCAATCGGGTGAGAATTTTGGAAGTAACAATGCTCCTTAATTTAAGTTAAGTTTGGCTAGCACGCAAAAACACGTGCTACCATAATCAACCCGTACATTGCGGGCTGGAAATTCCCCGCGCCCCGAAAACCGCGATTAACCGGCGCGTAACCTCAAAAAGAGTCACCCTACTCACTGTGAGTCAGGTGCAGCAGTCTGACGGTTTCGGCCCGTAACGCCCTGATTTCCGCGCTGTCAGCAGCGAGCTGCAAACCGCGGTGAGTTTGGAAATCGGCTTCGTCACGCGCCCGGCGGACTTCAGCTGGATCACCTTCATTTTTCAGACTATAATCGGCGAGGCGCCTTCCGTAATGCGCAGCCAAACGGGCGTTCGCGGGATCCACCTGCATCGCGGCTCTTAAACCATCTAGCGTTCCCTCCTCAATCTGATTCTCTATCCATTGGGCGACTGTAGTATTAGACAAGGGAGAAATGGTCCGATTCAAGTAATCCGAAACGGCCCATTTTCGGAGTCGTTGTAGCGGAGTCAGTTTTGAAGCCGGACCGGGAAAAGCAGCGGCAAGTCTTGCGCGGATGCTTTCTGTTTGTTCTGGTTTCAGCTCCTTCAAAAGTTCCGTGGGCGCCGAAGTCTGAAGAACAACGTCACTCGTGGCTTCGGGCCAGATCAGCGAGTAGCCGTATCTCCTCAGCGGTATCTTTGTCTGTGACCGTCGGAAGATCCCACAGCCGCGCCGCCTTATCCTCCGAAGCGGTCAATACACGCTGGCAATCCGGACTGAACTGCGCCCAAAGAACAGCATCTTCGTGTTTCATCGGCATGCCGAAAGGCTCGCCTGAGTTCGCGCTCCACAATCGTGCCGTGAGATCGGCGGAAGCAGTTAGCACCCACCGTCCGTCCGGACTGAAACATGCCGAGCTCACTTTGTCTCCGTGCTGAAGGGATGGGGTCAATGGCTTT
>DATMQC010000124.1:0-4002 GCA_035567275.1 Chthoniobacterales bacterium
CCGTTCCTCCCGCGCACGCGTGGGGCCGACACTCCAGGTTGCGGTAGCGGCGATGAAAGTCGAAATACCGGCATGTCGATCACTCCGCAAGACCTTCAAAAACTGCTCGACGAACGGGAGGCATCCAGAGCGTCACGCAAACGTCCCTGGGAGAATCTCCAAGAAATCCGCCCGCGAGCGCAATCGAGCCTTCTCCCACTTGGTTTTAAGGTTGAACATCAACCGACCTGGTCCTTGACCCGAGGACTTATGATTTCCCAACGCTGCCACGCTCGCCGAACAATTCGTGCGTGTAACCGCTCCCCGAAGCATATGACTTCGGATCACAGGGTTGCAGGTTCGAGCCCTTCCGGGTGCAAATCAAGTCCCAGAGCCGATGTTAGCGCGATTTACAATTTCAAAAAACAACCTCTGATTCAGCTTCAGTGCCCTTAAAATGCCTTAAAAATTTGGAACGGAGCTTTAAGCCTTGATCTTGAGCACCCTTTTCTACTGACTGCATAAAGAGCTTGTCAGATTCACTTGTCGCCCCGATCGGTCAACGGTGGTAACTCGATTTCCTTCCGATCGACGCGCACGGCATGCTTTGCCGTGCTCATATTAAGGAAAAACTCGGATTTTACGATGGAGAAGACATGGTCCGCTTTGCGATCGATTGGGTGGCGCAACAGGAGTAGATGGTTTTGGGTATGTCGAAAACAAGGGGGCCGGAATGGTAGAGCGTACCCATTTGGGCTTTTCTTTCACAGATCCAATTTGCCGCCTTACTTCGAAATAAGATCGGTGGTCTCGAACGAACTCAGAAAATGGAAGAAACTCGGTCTGGCCACTGGATACAAAGCGTTGAATTCATGCAACATGGCTCAGGTGGTATGCGGGGCCTTTGATAAACCATTTTTTACTATTCTTACTCGGGCCCTTGTCTTTATCTTCGTAATCTTAGCGATTGCTAGCTTCGGATACGCTCAGCATAGCGGCGCGCCGGGCAGCCCACCAGTGCAGGACCAAGACACGGTGACTCGCTTGCAGATCTACCTGGATGAGCATGCATTTGGGCCCGGAAAGATCGATGGAAGGTGGGGCGATTTTGTCGGAAAGGCGTTGAAACGTTTCCAAGCTGCTAATGGCCAACAACCATCCGGGCAGATCGATGCGGCTCTGCAGCAGGAATTACAAAAGATTTCCCCGGTCTACAGCACTTACAAGCTAACCGAGGGTGATCTGCATTGGGTCGGCAAGGTTCCTGCCACACCGGCTCGAATGGCACACCTTAAGAAAATTTTGTATCGCTCCGCATTGGATTTTGTCTCTGAGCGTTATCATGCTGATCCCGCCTTCATTCAAAAATTGAATTCAGGTGCGAATCTGAACCATTTGAAAATTGGCAGCACGGTCCACGTGCCCAACGTCCAGCCGTTCCAGATCGAATCTATTCAACCTGTGCCGGATCTGCCCCCAAGACCGGAGTTCGCTCATCGCATCATTAAAGTTGATACCAAAAATCGCATGCTCGACCTTGTGGACGCAAACCATGTCGTCGCTTCTTTCCCGATGACACCTGGCTCAAAAAGTTTGCCCGCGCCGATTGGCACTTGGAAAATCGAGAAACTCACGACCATGCCTATTTTTCGGTGGGACGAAGCAATGCTGCAGCACGGATCGAGGAGCGGCCATTATTACACTATCGCGCCGGGTCCCCGCAATCCAGTTGGGATCGTCTGGATTGGTCTGAACAAAAAAGGCATTGGCATTCACGGTACGGACAGCCCCGATACGATTGGCCGCTCGGCCAGCCACGGGTGCATCCGCCTGGCAAACTGGGACGCGGCCCGAGTCGTCAATCAGGTCACCGTGGGAATGACGGTCGAGATTTACTAATGAAGTTTTGTCGAATTCGTGCGTCAAATTTAGCAATTGTCTGAATACCCATTATGAGTGGTTGAGACGCGGAGATGTCTGGTGATTCAAGTATCTGCGTGCGGGTAACTGGGTGTTGGATTGATTACTAATGAAAGACAATGCACATGACCATGCTTCTGAATCGATCTGACGGCAGACTTGATGAGCTCGCTCTCATTGGATCGGAACCGTTCTCGATGCAGTGGACCAATGAGCTGCGGAGAAACATCGGCCTCCACCCGAGCTGCGCTCAGCTGGTCAGCGATTTCGGGATTCCCGTCACACGTTTTGGGTCGGGCGCGATCACGTCCTCGGACCTTGACCGCATCAAATTCGGCGGCGCGCGTTTGCTTTTTGACCCGGAACCGCTTCTGTTCGACTAGCAAACTGAGAAAACTCTGACGGATGGAACGGCAGCAAGCTAGGCAACGAGTGCGCTGGACGGCTGAGCAGATTCGGGAACTCATTGAGCGAGACGAACCGGTTCGCAGCGCTGTGATGGTCTGGTCGCTCTTCCCGGTGTGAAGGCTATGATCTGGGCGTCACCGACTGGCGGCTTTCCGGCTTGCGCCGACCTTCATGAGAGCAAGCCGGGCCTCAGAGTAAAAAGAGAAAGGCTGCAGATGGATATTAAAAAGAAAATTCTGCTCTCATTAGCCGAGTGGAAAGAAATATCTTCCGGTTTGGAACTCTCTCCGAATGATTTGAGCATGATAACCTCTGGCTTACGGCTTTTGACAAAGTCTCAGCAAGAATTGGCTACCTTGGTCAGAACTCAACACCTGGAGGATAACCTTGCGGACTCCCTAGAGGATTGGGGGAATAAGAGCCAAGAGCTGTTGACGCGAGTTATCGAACACCACTCGGCGTGCATGTCAAAAATCTTGAAAAAACAGAAACGCGGGAACTGACAACGCGGATTTCGTCTCGATTTCCCTGAGTCAGGGGGTTACAATCGGTAAAAGCCCCGCGAGACGATGAAAATCGAACTCACCCCCGCGAACGCGGCAGCCCTGGCGAAATACGCTGCATTGGCGAGGCATACCCCAACCGAATTCCTGAACCGATACCTCAGCGACAACATTGCCGTTGCTAGGGCTGCCCGGAGGTAGTTGTGGCAGGGGATGAAAGGGCGGGCTGTAATCCCGATGTCTGGCTTCTAGCCCGATCTAGGTCTTTCCACAACGCCTGAAGAGCGTGCGGATAATCGCCTCTGCGTTCTTCTTTGATGGTTGCGTCCCGGAATCGGCGTACCGAGGAACACAGAGTTTTGATCGCCTCGTTCCGAATCCGGAAGGATTTGGTAAAAGCATGTTCCAAAACTTCACCCTCCGCATCGAATGTCTTCTGGGCCGGTGGTGGAATCGCAACGTTTCGCCAGTTCGAGCTGGACGCGATCCTTCACAGTATCGGCGTCGGTACTGCGGGCAGCAATACTATCACCGTCGCGGGAAAGTAAGAGACTTCTGGACTCACCGAATATTTAGGAGAATCGCCACGAACCGAAGATTCATGATGGGGTTTGCGAGATTACCGCTTCCATCAATGGTTCTTTTCGGCGGTGTAGGCGGCTTTCTTTTTCGCCCCACTGGTCAAGTTCGAAAATGCCGTCCAGCTTCGGGATTCACTTTTCGCCAAACTTTGATGCCAGAGTTCGATCAAACGCCTTTTTACATCGCCAGATCTAGACGCCGCAGATGATCTGTTGCTTGCATTGCGGGCCTTTGGTCCTATCGCTCGCGCAGAGTCTTGCCGATCTGTCAAAGGTCCAGCATCGGGATTCGCCTGCGCGTGATTACGATTTTCAGGAGGTGACGCGAGAACGGGAGTTGATGCTGCGGGTTCCGTCTTTGCAATCACGCTTGCCACTGAAGGGGGGTTGGCGTTCAGCAAGAGATCGCGTTCAACTTGCGTAGCGCTCGGTTGGTGCTCTTGGACCGCGAGCACGAGAGCCGCGAAAATCACGGTCCCCAAAACTCCCGTTGCAAGCCAAACAGTATCGCGATTGAATCTTCTGATAACATCACTCGTCCCGGGTAAAGCCACGGAATGCTTCGGGGTTTGCAATGCAGGTGCGGGTAATGCTCTCGACTCTCGGGCGCC
>DATMQC010000125.1:0-9463 GCA_035567275.1 Chthoniobacterales bacterium
GGAGTAGAGTCGGCGAAAGCGCTCTGGGCCGGGATTTCATCACAGTTTGCTCCGGATTTTCACAGCGAAGCGAGGAAGGTCAGCAGGGCATCGCCGGCCTTGAATCGGGTGACGCTTTTGCCGGCAGGGGCTAATTTCTGCAAAGCTTGCTCTTTGATGGCCAAGTTGGCCTCGATATAGCCGTGCGTGGTTTGAATGCTCTCGTGACCCAGCCACAGGGCAATGACTGCGATGTCTACTCCTGACTGAAGAAGATGAAGAGCACATGAGTGGCGGAAAATTGTAAAATCGCAAATTATTTGCGAATATGGGCTGCTCCGCGCAAATTGAGTGCGAACGGAAGCACATTATTTGCGAACGGCGAAAGTCGGTCGTTTATGATTTGCGGATGGGATGGAAATCTGTTTACACGGTCAAAGACGGTCGCTGGATCGGCTGCGGATGAGGTTTCTTGGGCTGGGCTTTGAAGCACTGAAGCTGGACTTCCTCGATGACGGCCGCGACATCGCTGAGATAAATCTTCTTGATGGCGGTTTCGATAATGGCATTCACTTTGCTCGGGAGTCGACTCTTGCCCGGTCCTAGCGCTCCTTCCGCAGGAAAACCGAAAGGCGCTCGGCGCGCTCGTAGTCTTGTATCCATCGCTTTCATTCGCAAATAGCGAGTTCACGTTCTCAAATAATTTGCAACTTAACAATGTCAGTATCCGGGGAAGGAGCGACCAAGTACTTCGACGCAGCATTGGGAAAGAGCGACTACTATTGCTCGGAGCAGGGAATTTGGGGCGGTAAAGGCGCTGAACGGCTCGGGCTCGTTGGCGAGGTTCAACGTGAGGATTTCGTTTCGCTCGCATCCAACAAAGTTCCAGGCTCGGAGGAAACGCTGACCATTCGGACAAAAGACAAACGCACAGCCGGCTACGATTTTTGTTTCTCTGTGCCAAAGTCAGTTTCTATCTACCTGGCAGAAACCGGGGATAAACCGCTCGAGCGAATGATTCACCAATCGTTCACCGAAACCATGTCAGATGTTGAATCCCGGATGGAGGGACGAGTCCGCGGCAAAGGCGATGACGGGCTGGAGCGCGACTTTAACCGAATGACCGCCAATATGGTTTATGCCTCTTTCGTTCACACAGTAACGCGTCCAATCGATGGGATTCCAGATCCGCACTATCACATTCACGCGTTCACGTTCAACGCGACGTTTGACGAGCAAGAGAACCGCTGGAAAGCCGGCCAGTTTATGAACCTGAAGGCGGACGCTCCATTCTTCGAAGCCGCTTTCAACGCGCGCCTGGCCGGCAAACTTGTTGAGAACGGTTACGCGATCAGGCGGACCGATAGGGACTTTGAGCTCGCCAGTGTGTCCAGGGAGCTAATCGACAAGTTTTCAAAACGCACCAGGTTGATCGAACAACTAGCGCGCGAGAAATACACAATCATCGAAGCCAGGGCGCGCGCACTCGAAAAACAGACCGGCATGGTTTTCGCTGATGCCTTCGCTCAGATCAAGAGCGAACTGGGAGCAGAAACACGCGAAAAGAAAAGCGCCGCTGCGCTCGGACCCGAAAAACAACTTGCAAACTGGCGATCGCAGATGACACCGCAAGAGCGCGAATCGCTACGACTGGACAGCGTCAAGGGCATGGCGTCCCAGAACCTTGTAGCGAGCGAAACGGCCAAGGAGCTCGCCATTGGTCACCTCTTTGAACGCAAGTCGGTCGCGCGCGTGCTTCATGCGGCCGGGATGCTTCTGCGCCGCGGGATCGGCCGAGTCAACGTTAAAGAGGCCAGGGAATTCGTCAGCCACGATCAAAGGCTCATTCCGGTAAATAGAACAAGCGATCTCGTCACTACCCCAAAGGTTATGGACGAAGAAAAAACAATGATTCAAATCGCAACAAGCGGCCAGGACGCGCATGAAGCCCTTGGGCGGGGAGAACAGTGGAACATCAGGGACGGACGCGTGAGAGCCGATAAAGGCCAGAGTGACGCTGTGCGGCACGTTTTGGAATCCAAGGATATGGTGACGTCGATACGGGGGCCGGCAGGAAGTGGCAAAAGTACGCTAATGGTTGAAGCCGTTGCCGCGCTTGAAGCTTGTGCGGGAAAAGACGTGATTGTGCTCGCGCCGTCCGCCTCGGCTGTCCAGGTGCTCAAAGACGAGGGTTTTTCAAAAAGCGACACATTTCAGGCTTTCGCGGCCGATTTGCTGCTTCAGGATGTTGCTCGGGAAGCAATCCTCTGGGTCGACGAGGCAGGCTTCTTGAGCGCAAAACAGATGCACTGGCTCCTGAATTGCGCCGAGCGCAACCAGGCCAGGGTGATTTTATCGGGGGACGCCCGGCAGCATCATGCCGTTGAGCGTGGCGATGCCCTGCGCGTGTTGGAGGAACACGGGGCCGTCCGCCAGGCCGGGCTCTCAACGATCTATAGGCAACAGGCTCACGAGGTGCGCGCTGCTGTGCAGGACTTGGCTGACGGGAAAACCGTGGCCGGCTTCGACAAGTTCGAGCTGGCCGGCGCAATCCATGAGGTCGAGGATAAAGAGGAGCGACTAGCAAGAATCACTGAGCTTTACCTGGAAGGTTCTGCCCAGAAGAAAAGCTCACTCATCGTGGCTCCGACGCACGCTGAAGCCAGGACGATCGCCGCAGGCGTCCGCGCGGCGATGAAAAAGAACGGGCTCTTAGCCAAGGAGGATCACGTCTTTAGCCGGTTAGAGGGTATTGACCTCACGGAGAGTCAGCGCCGCGACCCGATCGGCTTTTAGTTCTAGAATCAGTTTCTTTATTTTGGGATGCATCGCGCTCGCAACTTACTTCATGCCGTCTATGGCGACGTCGTCAAGGTGTTTGGGTTCTCGTTAAGCAAGACTCTGAAAGTAGAGGGCTCCGCCACAATCAAGAAACTCCTTCCATCCGAAGACCGCTACCTTGTCGAATTCGAGGACGAGCCAGGCGCCAATTACGAGCGATTCGTCGATCCGAATCAAGACCAAGTGTAGCGCAAGAACTCACAAAAACCTAACAACACGCATTTAAACACCTATGAATCTAAACAAAGTACAAATTGCCGGCCGACTCACGAGGGACCCAGAGGTTCGTTTCACAACTTCCGGTACCGCGATCTCCGACATCTCCTTGGCCGTTTCACGGTTCTGGAAAAATGACAAAGGAGAGTCTCAGGAAGAGACCGATTTCATTGACGTCACCGCCTTCGGACGCTCCGCTGAAATCATCGAAAAACATCTTCACAAGGGCAGCCCGATCTTCGTTGAAGGCCGCCTGAAATTAGACCAATGGGATGACAAGCAAACTGGAGCCAAACGTTCCAAGTTGAAAGTGATCGCCAAGTCAATGCAATTCGTCGGTCCCAAGCCGCAAGCCAGCGAACCGACGCCTTCGGCTGCGCCTGCAAGAACGGCGCGCACGTCAGGCACAGGCCGCACCCGCCTCAACACGTCGCCCAGCTCCGACAAAAGATCCCGATCTGGACGTTGAGCCGGGGGACATCCCCTTCTGATCAACTCTTAAACAAAGCGCCCTGGGCCAATCGCGCTAACGATCGACTCAGGGCTAAACCCAACACCCGTTGCGATGAGTGTCGAATTTATCGTTCTATCTATCTCCGCTCCCGCGGATATCCAAGCAGTTTCTATCGCGTTTCGAAACCTTGCAACAAACCACAGCCGGCACGGCTTGTGTAGCGTTGTGGAAGCGACAAGCTGCCCTGGCACAACACGGCAGACCATGATGAGCACCTGCAACGTCAGCGCCAACCAGAGTCGAGCGAAGGTGCGCATTCTGTTTGAGCACCCGCACGCTTATCGCGTGTGGAGCATCGTCGGGCCTGACTCCATTCCAGGCTTCTATCACCTCGAATCGAGTGTTCGTATTGGGTTGGATTACTACACGGAGCGCATGACTTACACGAAGTTCGAGCTCTGCCTTCACGAGACCGAATTCGAGCGCATCCAATGATTGCCCTACTTAAACCAGTTCGGCGCAAGACGTGCGACAAATTCATGCACTACGGCACGCCCATAGTGGTCGACCTGAAGCCTGGAGACTGTATTGGCCTTCGGCTTCTGCGGCACAAGCGCGAGATCGTCTTGAGCCTCCATGATCTTTATTTTGAAGGCGTTAGGCGACAAGTAGCAGCGGAACGCAAAGCGAGGAAGAAAAATGCAAGAAGTCACAAATAAGCGTGCGATTTTAGCCGATCCCGAGTATGCGGATCACAGCCACGTGTTTCTTCATTTGGGATTAAGAGATCGATGCTCTTTAGCCTCGCTGCCGCCGGAAACATCAAATCAGTTTCGCTTAAACGACCGGGAGCAAGTCGGGGAGCTCGTCTATTCCATATCGGCTCAATTCGGGCGTTCCTTGAGGAGTGCTCAAAACGTTAACCTTAACCTAATTAGACCACACGAAACCATTGATATGAATGAATCGAAACTTCCAAGTCGCCGCGGTCGCAATCTCGCTCCGATACA
Source organism: Chthoniobacterales bacterium (assembly GCA_035567275.1). GTDB lineage: Bacteria > Verrucomicrobiota > Verrucomicrobiia > Chthoniobacterales > JAFAMB01 > DASZHC01. The sequence continues at coordinate 4,501 of DATMQC010000125.1, forward strand.
GTATTTTGATTTATCCCAAAGTCATTCCGATTGGCTCGATGCTCAGTTTGCAGCCGGGGTCAATAAAGACAGGATTGTCCGCGCAGCCCTAGATGAATTTCTGCACACGATCGAAGAAGAGGAGCAACAGCGGTGGATCGAAGGCGCGCTCGCCGAGATGCCTGCTGACACATCAAGGACTGATTTAATTGTCAACGCGGCTCTGTCGCGTTTCATCAGCGTGCACGGAGAGGAATTCGCAAGCGTCTAAGAGGGTTCCATTGGATATCCGCCAGTGCAGCAAAGAGGACCTTGATCGTCTCAACGCCGAGGGCAAGGCGTGGCGCGAGCGCAATAACCCCGCAGATAATCCGCCGGCGGCCGAAGCCATTCAATCGAGCCCCGAGCAGATGAACCTTTGGGAGAAGGAAGAAACATCATGATAGAGTACTGTCGCGGTATCCGGGGCCTTATCTGCCGGAGGCCCTGACTGCTATGAGGACGCGGCGGACTTTGGGCTCTGCTCAAACACCGTCGGCAAGCGAAGGAGAAAAGGGCCGCGCGTAAAAAGAAGAGGGAGGCGAATCTTTCTTTTTCTGGGGTTAAACAATGAACTCTGACGACTCATTTCTCGATCTTCCGCGCGGAATTCGCGAGGTGGCTTTGGAGCTGCTCTTAAGCGAGGACCCCGCCGACAAGCGTCGCATTGCCCAACTGGAGAGGATATCCCGAGCTCGGGGGATCTCATTCGAAGCGATGTTCACGCAAGCGATTGCCGAGTATCTGCAGAACGAAGTTGAGGACGACGACGAAGATGCGGACTGGTGGAAGGAAAGCTAGCCCTGGTAAAGTCGGCGCCTACCCAGAGCCGTCTTAGTTCTCCGCCGCGGCTTTGGCAGCGCTTCGATCTCAGCCTTGCGTTCTTGGATAAAATCGCTGAAGCGAAACCATAACGCGTGCCAGCGCTCGTCTGGAATCGTTTCGAAGAGCCCGTAAACATCCTGGATCATAGCCTCGACATCGCTTCTGTGGGTCGCAGGGCGCACCGCCATGATCTTTCGAAATTCTAAGTAAAGCGCAAAGCTGAACGGAGTGTCGTCCTTCGACAGGGCGTATGTCCATTGTGCTTTCTCTTGGCGCCAAGCTGCTCCGGTGCTCAGCACAACCTGATCTCCGACCCTTTTTGTTAAGTTTCGCTGGTCATTCTGGATCGCCCTAATGGTGTTCTCCGGTACACCAATAATCTCACTCAATTTGGCCACAGTAAGTGGCGACTTTTCTCCTCCTTCGCTCAACAAGGCGCGCAAAATGCGAAGCGGATTCTTCTCATTCTCTCGACTAGGCGGCCTTGGCATATCTCTAGGTAGAATACTGTGTACCATAGCCAACGCAACGGGAAAATGTTTGCAATTACTGCGCAAACACTTGCAATCATCTCGCGTTGAGTACAACGTATTCTATGTCGTCCGATTACGAAGATCCGTTTTTCTCAAAGCCTCGATCCATTGAAGAGATCGCCGACTATCTCGGAGCCACGCGAACATTCGTCTACCGAGAGGTCGTACGCGGGAAGTTGAGAGGTCTGAAATTCACCCAAAAATTGATCCGCGTCATGCCTGGTGATCTACGCGATTGGATCGAGCAGGCGGCCACCCAACCAAAACAAACGCCAAAGAAGGCTGCGGACCAACTTCAGGAGGCGTAAGAGTGAAGCCGCTTTGGGAAGGAGGCCGGCACGCTTCTAACGGCCGGCCAAACAATGGAAATCAACCCGCGGCCAGTCTATGCGGACTGGCGCCCAAATGCAAGCTCCTCGTTTACGAGGATTGGTGCATCGAGGACTGGATTACTTATCTCGAGCGCGAACATGACCGGCTAGGAGGCGGAGCCGTTGGTGCGCATATGCTTCAGGCCTTACTACGCCGAGTTCCTTTGCTCCGGATATGACAAAGACCGTATTCGAACGTGGGTCGCGAGAAATACACTCGTAGCCTGGTTCAGCCAATTGGAGCGGAGGAAAGAAAATTAACGCTCACAACAGATTGTGCCTTGACAGGTAATTCGACGCGTTCGGCGTCCATCATATGCCACTGGAATCCACTAACTTTCGTCGATAGCGTAAAAAGGGCGTTAGTCGATCTGCTATATGAAACGCATGCAATCATTAATAGCTGTCGCCAGCCAACCTACTATTCCACGCGATGAGGATAAACTCTTGTCGATTACACTTCTGTCCCGGCGCTGGGGGTGCAGCACGCAAATAGCAAAACAGCGGATCAAAAAGTTTGGGCTGCCGGTTTCAGCAAAACCCCAAATGCACCCAAGGGCGTCATGCTTTCGGCCGTGCTGCGGCTTGAGGAAGTGTTAAGCCGACCGCTGACAGAGCAAGAGGAATAGGAAGCGTGAGCGCTACCGACATCAGGCAAACCCGCGATCGGTTAAACGCCCTGCTACTCGAGCGCATTGAATCACTGGTCAGGCATTTGTACCCAGACGGCCGCAAGGAAGGCCACTCGTGGCGAGTCGGTTCATTCGACATCAACCTCCGGACCGGACTATGGGGCGACTGGGACGGTTCAACCGACTCAATGAGCCGCAACCTGTTCGATCTCTGGATGTATGCGACTCACCATGATTTTAAGACAGTGCTGCAGGAAGTCCGGACTTGGCTAGGAGTTCACGAAGATGAACGAAATCTGGGAACAGATGTTCGGGAAAAAGAGCCGGAGCCGGCCAAGAAACTCGTCCTTCCATTGCTCGAAAAGCCAACCGTTGCGGAATTATCCAGGCTATCCAGCCAACGCTCAATCGCTCTCGAACCGCTCCAGATCGCTGCCCAACGCGGATTCCTATGGACTTACACAGACCGCGCCGAAAACGTTCGGGCGTGGCTACTAACCGACTCAGCGCGGAAGCTGGCGATCGCGCGCAGACTTGACGGCATTCCGTGGGCCAAAATCAACGCAAAGTCTTAGACTCTGCCAAACTCATGGGGCCACTGGCCGATTGGGATAATGGAAGCGCAAGCTTATCCTGCGATCGGGCTAGTCGAAGGAACACCCGATTTCCTCGCGCTCATCGCTCAGGCATGGACATCGCAAGTCCAGAACCTTGTCGCGCCGGTCTGCATGTCCGGAGCCGCAATGTCGATTCCGGAAAGCGTTCTGCCACGCTTTAGAAGTAAGCGAGTTCGGATTTTCATGCATGACGATAATCCCGGGATATCAGCAGCTAACCGGTGGGCCGAACAGCTGAAATCCGCCGAGGTACAAGTCGATGGATACTCCTTCGAGGGATTGGTTCAGATCAACGGATTTCCGGTCGAAGACTTGAATGATCTGTGCCGAATCGATCCCGAGTCACTGGAGGCAAACGCTAAAGATCTAGCGCAGCTTTTTAACTTCGTTCCCCGGAGCAAACCCTTAACTCAGTATGGCCAAGGTGTCTGATTTTCCGGCGCCGGGCAAAACCACAATGCCAGCAATCCGGATAAGCGACGACCCCACAACACCCGATCCACCAATCGTTTCAAATGGAAGCGATGAGCCCGAAGCGGTCCTCGACCAAAAAGCTACCGAAACGCAGTTAGCCCGCGTTCTTCAATCCAAGTTACCCCCATTGCGGTGTGTAGGCGAGGACTGGCTTGTCTATCGAGAAGGAGTTTGGGGCAAGACACGCAAGGACGAGTTCAAGCCGTTGGCTCTATCTATCCAGCATGAGACCGCACGAAAGGCGAGAAACGCAATCGAGATCCTGAAACATGCCGAGTTCGCCAACCAAACCAGCGGCAAGGAATTCCGATCATTTCATTTTGAGCAAGACGGAGAAATCTTCCTGAATTGCGCCAACTGCGTACTGACGGTCTCGCACGAACATATTCGAGAACTGCCGCACTCGGAGAAATACCTGTTAACCAGAAAACTTGCCGCTGATTATGACCCAAAGGCGGAGTGTCCAAATTTCGATCGGGCGTTACAGGAAGCACTTCCAGACCCCGCTGATATAGACTCAACACGCTGTTTCAGCGGCTACATCTTATTCCCGGATTTCCGGTACGAAGTAGCCCTGATTTGCTACGGCGATAGCGATACGGCTAAAAGCACAGTGTCCACCGGCATAGAAGCCGCACTCGGCCCCGACCTAGTGACGAAGTGTTCCCTGGCGCAAATCAGTAATCCCGAAAACAAGAATCTAGCGAAACTGGGCAACGCTGCCCTGAATCTATCCACTGAGCTGGACGCCGTTGAAGTGGGTAGCGAGATTTTTAAAATGATAGTCAGCGGAGAAGCTATCGACGCTGACCGCAAATATCGCGATTCAATCACCCTTTCGGCAACGTGCAAACTTTGGTTCAACTCCAATCATCTGCCAAGGTTCAGGTCCGGAACCGACGCCGAACAGAAGCGCACTCGCATTATCCGATTCGCGCAAAAAGTCCTCAAGAGGGGGTTGCGATAGCAGGTGGACAATTATGGAACCCGTTCCATAATTGTCCACCTGCTGTCGGAACCCCATGGTGAAAAGCTACAGATGTTGATTAATCCGCTCCCGATCTACGGTACAGGGATGGCTGTGCTGGCTCTCCTGCTCGGCCTACGGAGGAGAACGCGCCAAAACCCGAAGATTGCGGAATAATCCACGAGCTTTGACGCTCAATAGTGAGATGACAAGTACGCAGGGACTCGACCGCCCGGCCATGCGGACTTTTTCCCGGACTCTGAACGATCGCGGTCTGTCTCTCCGCCGGAGGCGCACCGAGATCCTTCAGCTCAACGTCTGCAAACTCTGCAATCTCACCTGTATTCACTGCCATGTGAACGCAGGTCCGAAGCGGAAAGAAATTATCAACCGCGACACTCTTGACCGCATCCTCGCCTGGCTGGCTGGCGCGGACATCCACACGGTGGACCTCACCGGCGGCGCGCCGGAGATGATTCCAGACTTCCGGTATCTGGTCGAGCGGCTTCGCGAAATGCCCCAGGTC
>DATMQC010000126.1:0-12532 GCA_035567275.1 Chthoniobacterales bacterium
GGAGTTCGGGGTGCGGAGTTAGTTCGGAGTACGGAGTTAGTTCGGGGTACGGAGTTAGTTCGGGGTACGGTTCTGAATTCTGAATTCTGTCTTCTGCTTCCTGTCTTCACCGTCGCTGCAAACGGGAGAAGATTGCTCGAGCTTCCGGTATTTGCCAAAGCAGCGTGGCGCAAAGATAAAGCAATCCGTAGACCGGAAGGACCCCCATTCCGGCAATCAAAGGTTCTCCTGTCAGCCACGGTTTGAGAGGATAAGCGAGCGCCGCCGCCGCGGCAGCCGAACTCCAAAGCTGCAGCAAACGCTCTACCGGGATCGAGAATGAACCGATGCGCCTGCGCAACGAACCGCGCAAAAGAAGAAACTCCACCCATCCGGCGATTCCCGCGGATGCCGGAAGCCCGGCCAGCCCAATCCTGGGATCGATATTCAACAGCCGCGGGAGAGGGAACGCGGCGAGATAGCCCAGCAGAGCGGTCAGGACCACTCGAACAATCGCATACCGCAGCGGTGTGCGAGTGTCGAGCAGCGCGTAAAATGCGGAAGAACAGAGCCGGCCCGAAGTCGATGCCACCAATCCAACCCCGGAACCGATCAAGAGAATCCAGACGTAGATTGAATCGGCGTGAGTGAAACGTCCCGACTGATAGAGCAGCCCCGCGAGCGTGTCGCCGAACGCAAAAAAACTCATCGCCGCTGGAATGACAAAAAACGCCATCCGACCCATTGCGGCGTTCAGACGTGTCGCGAGCCTATTCCGAACCTCGCTTTCATCTCCAGCCAGTTCGCGAGACATCGCAGGAAGTTCCGCCGCAGAAATCGACATACCGAACAGGCTGATCGGAAGCAGTCCGATTGTCTGTGCGCAGGTCAACAAAGCCAGCGAACCAGACGGCAGCAGGCTTGCGAGGATGTTGTCGATATAGGCGCTCAGCTGGACAATTCCTCGGCTGATGAAAACCGGAACGAAACTTGTGAATACGGCCCGTACCTGCACCGACGCGGTATCAAGCGAAAAGCGGAGTTGGCCCAGCAGACTTAAAACGGTGGGAACCTGGATTAGGACCTGCGCGAAACTTCCGAACACGGAACTCCAAGCGGCGTAGACGGTGAGGGTGCTAAGGGACGTTCTATTTCCGAATGCCAGAAGGCCTCCAATAATAAAAAGATTCCACAGGACCGGCGCGGTATAGGAGAGGAGAAACTTCCCATGACTGTTCAAAATACCCAGGCACCAGGCCGACATCACGAGGGTTCCAACGCCCGGAAAAAGGATTTGAACCAGGTTGATTGTCAATTTTCGGGTCTCGCCCGTGAAACCCGGCGCTATCACGTCGATCAGAATCGGTGTCGTAAGGATGCCGAGGACCACCAGTACCGAAGTCACTAACGCTAGAAGGGATCCTACGACGCTCGCGACATGATCCGATCCTCTTTTGTCCGAAGATACTAGAAGCCGCGAGTAGACAGGGATGAAGGATGCGGAGAGAACGCCTTCACCAAATAAATTTTGCAGAAAATTCGGAATACGTAACGCCGCGCGGAAAGCATCCGCCGCCGGAAGGATACCGAGATAGTGAGCAAGGGCCCGCTCGCGAACCAGGCCGGCGAGACGGCTGAGAATGATTCCAGTTCCGATTAGAAACGCCGACCGGCCGGATGGCTGTTCAGTTTTTTGCTCTGCAATCTTGGCTGGCATGGAATTGATTCCCGGTTGCGCCCGCACCATGATGCGATCCGTTCGCGCCCGCAAGAAAATGCGCCGAGCAATCTGAGCGTGACACGAATGATTTAAAACGCGAGACTGACGGTATCCGATGCGTGTTTTTCGAATGATCGAGATGCCGAAAACCGAGAGATGGTACACCGAGCACTCGAATCGAGCACTCGAAAGATCTGACGAAGACCCTGCTTCAACGCAGCTATCTCCCACTGCCATGCAGCACATTTACTCCGACCCGACTTTCCAAATGGCGACCGATCAATTCGACCTCGTCGCCGATCATCTCCAGATCCCGAAAGATTTACGCGATCGTTTGAAGTTTCCCAAGCGCTCCATTGGCGTTTCTGTCCCTGTCCGAATGGATGACGGCTCAACCCAGGTTTTCCAAGGATACAGAGTTCAACACACTTTGGCGATGGGACCGACAAAAGGCGGCACCCGCTTTGGAGCCACGGTCACGATCGGCGAGGTGGCGGCGTTGGCGATGTGGATGAGTTGGAAATGCGCGCTTGCGGGGTTGCCTTACGGTGGCGCAAAAGGGGGGGTCTACGTCGACAGAAAGCTTTCGCTCAACGAGCTCGAACATCTGTCCAGGCGTTACATGCAGGAAATGATTCCGTTTATCGGCCCGCATATCGACATCATCGGGCCCGACATGGGAACAAACGAACAAGTGATGGCCTGGTTCATGGATACCTATTCGGCCTACATGGGGTATTCAGTTCCGGAGATCGTGACCGGAAAACCCGTCGGCATCGGTGGAACCTATGGACGCCGGGAAGCCACCGGGCGTGGCGTTGTTTATCTCGTCGAACGAGCGGCACACCTTCTGAAAATGAAATTGGCAGACGGGCGTGCCGTGGTGCAAGGATTCGGAAACGTCGGAGCAGTCGCCGCCCAGGGGTTAGCCTACAAGAACGGGATGAAGGTCATTGGGATCAGCGACGTCGCCGGGGCTTATTACAATGACCACGGGATCGATATTCGCGCCGCCGAACGCTACGCATTGGACCATGGAGATTTGACTGGTTTTCCTGGAGCGGAGCCGATTCCGGCGGCGGATCTCCTTACTTTACGCTGCGACGTTCTCGTGCCGGCGGCGGTAAGCGGCGTCATTCATGGCGGGAACGCAAGTAAAATCCAGTGTCGAATCCTAGCGGAAGGCGCCAATGGACCGACGACAGTGGATGCCGACAGGGTTCTCCTCGAACGTTGGAATGAAGTCTTCGTGATTCCGGATATTCTCTGCAATGCCGGCGGCGTAATCGTATCCTATTTTGAATGGGTGCAAAGTCTTCAAAGCCTTTTCTGGAACGAAACGGAAGTCGTGGATCGACTATTCCGACTATTGGAAACTTCTTTCGGCTTGGTTACGAGGCGCGCCCGTGAAGAAAAGATCCCGCATCGCACGGCTGCGCTAGCCATCGGCCTGGAACGGGTGATGAAAGCTCGCCAATCTCGCGGCTTGTTTCCATAGAATTTTTGACCTCGCGGAAGAATGTGGAATTTTTCTTCCGATATCCAACGAACAATTCACCCGGTAAGCCCTGCGCCCAACCGCCAAAAAGCTCATCTAGTATGCAGATTCAAACAGCAGACTCCACCTCCCCTGAGGTCGCCAAGCCACCCGTACCCCTCTGGTTCAAAGAGGCAATTATCTATCAGCTTCATATCAAGACGTTCTGTGACGCGAACCATGATGGTATCGGCGATTTTCAGGGGCTTCTCAGTAAGCTGGACTACCTGAAAAATCTGGGCATAACGGCGATCTGGCTTCTGCCCTTTTATCCGTCTCCGCTACGGGATGATGGATATGATATTTCTGATTACTATGCGGTTAATCCTTCTTACGGCACGCTGGAGGATTTTAAACAGTTTCTGAACGCGGCTCACGATGCGGGCCTGCGGGTTATTACCGAGTTGGTGCTCAATCACACAAGCGATCAGCATATCTGGTTTCAAAAGTCGCGGCGCGCTCCCAAAGGCGATCCATGGCGAGACTTTTACGTCTGGTCGGATGACCCGTCCAAATACAGTGAGGCACGCATCATTTTCAAAGATTATGAGGTGAGTAACTGGACATACGATCCAGTCGCAAAATCCTACTACTGGCACCGCTTCTTTTATCACCAACCGGATCTCAACTACGACAACCCGGAAGTGAAGTCGGCCACATTCAAGGCGCTTGATTTCTGGCTCGACCTCGGCGTCGACGGTCTTCGTCTGGATGCGATTCCTTATCTCATCGAGAGAGATGGAACAAGTTGCGAGAACCTGATTGAGACGCATCATATCCTTCAGGAACTCCGGGCCCGCATCGATTCGAAATATGACGATCGGATGCTTCTTGCGGAGGCAAATCAATGGCCCGAGGACGCTGTGGCCTACTTCGGCACAGGAAACGAATGCCACATGTGTTTTCATTTCCCGCTCATGCCGCGGATGTTCATGTCGCTCCACATGGAGGACCGTTATCCGATCCTTGATATTCTCGAACAGACGCCGCAGATCCCGGGAAATTGTCAGTGGGCGATCTTTTTGCGTAATCACGATGAGTTGACCCTTGAGATGGTCACCGAGGAAGAGCGCGATTACATGTACCGCGTTTATGCGCGTGACGCACGCGCACGAATTAACCTGGGTATTCGACGTCGCCTGGCTCCTCTCCTGGGCAATAACCGCAAGAAACTCGAGTTGATTCACTCGATGCTCTTCTCTTTGCCCGGCAGCCCTATCCTCTACTATGGCGACGAAATCGGGATGGGAGATAACATCTATCTCGGCGACCGGAACGGAGTGCGAACTCCCATGCAGTGGAACGCCGATAAAAACGCAGGATTTTCGCGCTCCAATCCGCATTCCCTATTTTTGCCGGTGAATATCGATCCCGAATTTCACTACGAAGCAGTGAATGTGGAAGTTCAAGAAGCAAACTTGTCTTCATTCCTTTGGTGGATGCGCCGGGTGATCGCAATCCGAAAACGATTCCCAGCGCTTGGGCACGGTGATTTTCAAATGCTCGCGCCCTCCAACAACAAAGTGCTTGCCTTCACCCGAACCTATGACACCCAGACCATCCTTGTGACCGTAAACCTATCGCGGTTTTCTCAGGCCGCCGAGTTGGATCTACAGAAGTGGATTGGCTGGACTCCTGAAGATACCTTCGGCCATGGGCGCTTCCCGGTGATTCGAGACGGGAAATATCCGATCACCCTCGGACCGCACAGCTCCTTCTGGCTGCTCCTGACGCAGCCGGAAGGAGCTGGTGTTGCCGATGGGGAGCGCCATTTACCCTTCTGTCAATTTAATGGCGATCCTTCCTGGTGGTTCTCAACCGCAGGTACCCGGTTTGTGGATCGCGATCTTACGAGCTACATCAAAGGCTGCCGTTGGTTTCGAAGCAAGGCGAGGACGATTCTGAATGTGAATACGGTCGACCTCCTGACCTTTCCTGGAGATGGCGTTGCTCAGCTTTTGCTTGTCGCATTTAACTACACAGAGGGACCGAGAGACCTCTATGCGTTGCCGGTCCGGATCGTGTCGGGTGATGAAGCGCGCAAAATCGAAGTTGAATATCCGGGAACGGTGATCGCCAGGCTGGGCGAAGCAAGCGGCGATCTTCTTGTCGATGCTACCGGTTCGGAAATATTCCACCGGGCGCTGCTGGACGTGGTGGCGAATTCGCGTACTCTGCCAGGAAAGCTTGGCAGGCTGGTTGCCACCAAATCCGCGCGCCTCACCGAGGTGCTCGAGAATGCACCCCCACAGACTTCGCGCATTCTTAAGGTTGAACAGAGCAACAGTTCTGTGATCTACGATGATAAGATCTACCTCAAGCTGTTCAGAAAGTTGGAGGAGGGGATCAACCCGGACCTTGAAATAACCAAGCAACTCAGCGAGAAATGCGGGTTTGAGCACGTACCCGCCTATTTCGGCGACGTTCAGTATGCGGCCCCCGGGCAGGAACAGGCTTCGCTGATTCTAATGCAGGCCTTTACTCCGAATGTGCAGGATGGCTGGTCGCATACTCTTGCTGCCGTTGATCGCTACTTTGAGCGGGTTTTGTCCGAACCACAGCCGATGCAACCACCCTCTGCCGGCCTCTGGGACGAAGTGCCGGAGCCGTTCCGCAGCGTTATTCAGGGTGTCCATCTTGAGACGATTCGGGTGCTGGGCGAGCGAACCGCCGAAATGCATCTGGCCCTTGCGCAGGACTTGGAGTCCCCCGATTTTGCGCCCGAACCGTTCTCTCTCCAACATCAGCGATCGGTGTTTCAGTCGATCAGGGGTGAAACCAAGCTGACGATGGCGCTGTTGGCGCGTATCACCCCTTCACTCGATGAGTATGCTAAGGATCTTGCTCAACAGGTTCTTGAACACGGCGATGCTCTCAATACCTGTCACGACTTCTTGCTACGGGACCCGATCGACGTCAAAAAGATCCGTATTCATGGGGATTATCATCTTGGCCAACTGCTCTTTACGGGGAAGGATTTTGTCATCCTCGATTTCGAAGGTGAACCGGCCCGGCCAATAGGTGAGCGCCGCTTGAAGCGTTGTGCTCTCATCGATGTTGCCGGGATGCTGCGTTCGTTCCATTACGCCGCGCATCATGGTTTGCTCGAGTCGAGAACCGTGCGGCCTGCGGACCAGATCGGGCTCGAAGTCTTTGCAGACCTTTGGTCGGTCAGAGCCGGGCAAGTGTTCCTAAGCGCATACCGGGAAAAAGCCGCAGATGCCGTTTTCGTACCAAAAGACGAGAACGATTTCAGGTTGCTGCTTCGGAGCTTCCTGATTCTTAAGGCAATGTATGAGCTCCGATACGAGCTCAACAACCGTCCGAAATGGGTCGCTATTCCGCTGCGAGGGATATCCAAACTTCTCGATGAGGTCGCTTCCAAGATTGCCTGACAAGTGGCCGTGGTGCCGGCTTGAAAACTAACGGAGCGTTTTCGATTTTTCGAAGGAGGCGCTCCTTGGCATGCGAATTGTAAAATCTGTTCAATTGATGCAACGGCTATCGGGGCGGTTGCCGCGCCCGTTAGTGCTTGTTCCGACAATGGGCGCGCTGCATAAGGGGCATCTTGCGCTGGTAAGAAAGGCAAAACGTTTTTCGGGCCGGACGGGTACAACCGCTGCCAGCCTCTTTGTTAATCCAATTCAGTTCGGGCCGGCAGAAGACTTCAACCAATATCCGCGAACGTTTCAGTCCGATTGCGAATTGCTGGACGACGCGAGGTGCGATCTCGTGTTTGCGCCCCACGCCGACGATATGTATTTTTCGGATAGCTCGACGGTCGTGGTTGAATCCGATTTATCCGGTGCGATGTGCGGCGTGTCGCGGCCCGGGCACTTTACCGGCGTCTGTACGGTCGTCACCAAACTTTTCCACATTTTCCGGCCCGACATAGCGGTCTTTGGAGAAAAAGACTTTCAGCAACTCTCGATTCTCCAGCGAATGGCCAGAGATCTGAATTTTCCAGTGCGCATCGTTGCTCATCCTATTGTTCGGGAAGAGGACGGACTGGCGCTGAGTTCGCGCAACCGTTACCTTTCCGAAGAAGAACGGAGACAGGCGACGGTGATTTATTCAACGCTCCTGGGAGCGGAGCAAAAAGTAAGAAACGGCTGGAATTCGACCAGTCGCGTCGAGAATTGGATGCGTTTTTCCATTTCCAAGAAAAAACTGGCAAAAGTCGACTATGTTGTTGCGGTTGACCCGGTAACTCTTCAGCGTTCGGATCGAATTACCCCCCCGGTTTTGCTCGCTGCTGCTGTGTTTTTCGGTAAAACGCGCTTGATAGATAATCGCCTGATAGAATGAAACAGTATGATTTCGTTGTTATTGGAAGCGGCGTCGCAGGGTTGAGTCTTTCGCTTCATCTGGCTCCTCATGGTAACGTGGCGATCGTTACCAAGCGGCGATCGGCGGATTCAAACACCGCGTGGGCGCAAGGCGGAGTCGCGTGCGTGACAAGCGCTGAAGACTCGTTTGATCTCCATATCAACGATACTCTCGTCGCAGGCGCGGGCCTATGCGACGAGCAGGCGGTGCGCGCAATCGTCACCGAAGGCCCGGCCGCAGTGCGTGAATTGATGCGGATCGGAGTCCATTTCGATGAAAGAGTTCTTGAAGATGGCCAGAAAGAACTCGATCTGGGCAAGGAAGGCGGCCACTCGAAAAGACGTGTGCTTCACTATCACGACACAACTGGCCGCGAGATCGAGCAACGTTTGTTGGACGCCGTTCTAGCCGAGCCGCGGATTGAGATCCTCGAAAACCACATGGGGGTTGATTTAATCACTACGGGTAAGCTTGGCTACACCACTGAGGACCGTGTGATCGGGGTCTATATCTTGAATGAGGCAACCGGATCGGTGGAAACGATTCGCTGCGATCGAGTCGCATTGGCTACAGGAGGTTGCGGCAAAGTCTATCTTTATACAACAAATCCTGATATCGCGACCGGCGACGGCGTGGCGATGGCATGGCGAGCCGGCGCGGCTGTCGCCAACATGGAATTCATTCAGTTTCATCCCACCTGTCTCTTTCATCCGCAAAAAAAATCGTTCCTAATCACCGAAGCGCTTCGCGGCGAAGGAGGCAAACTCACTGATAATCTTGGACGTGAATTCATGCCGAAGTATCACAAACTTGGGGCGTTAGCTCCTCGTGACATCGTCGCGCGCGCGATTGATGCAGAAATGAAACGAACCGGCGCGAAGTGCATGTTTATTGATATCACACATAAGCCGCCAGGGTTTGTCAAAGACCGATTCCCTAACATCTATGAAACCTGTTCTGCTCTTGGGATCGATATTACCCGTCAACCGATTCCAGTTGTTCCTGCAGCGCATTACCAGTGCGGTGGAGTTAAAACCGATCTCGAAGGGGCAACGACCTTGCGCGGGCTTTTTGCGGTAGGAGAAGTGGCTTGCACCGGTTTGCACGGCGCAAATCGACTCGCAAGCAATTCATTGCTCGAGGCGCTGGTGCTGGCGAAGCGTTGCGCGAAAGCGCTTCTGAAACCGAAATACGCGAAATATCATCAGACCTTTGATTTGCCGGAATGGCGCCCCGGGTCGGCTCAGGATTTGGATGAAATGGTCGTCGTTTATCATAACTGGGACGAACTTCGTCGCTTGATGTGGGACTACGTCGGCATCGTCCGAACAAGCAAGAGACTGCAACGAGCGAGCACGCGCCTGCGAAATCTCCATCGTGAAATTCAGGATTTTTATTGGGACTTTAAACTAACCACCGATGTGCTTGAACTTCGTAATCTCTGTACTGTTGCGAGTTTGATCGTTGACAGCGCGCTTGCCCGCAAAGAGAGTCGCGGCCTTCATTTCACGCTGGATTATCCGGCAATCGACGATAAAGATTTTCTCAAAGATACCACGTTGAAACGTTATTGAATGAGTTGTAACTTTCCGGTGAAATGGTCGCAACTTCTGCAAAAGAAGTTCCTATTTCAGTTGTTTTGCGGAAAATATTTTGATTTTTTTTGAGAAAAATGCAAAAAGCGCTTGCGCTCGGGCGCTATTTGTCCATAAAAAGGGCGCAATTAGTTTTCATCATGAAGCCGTCAATTATTCTCTCGGCGTTCGTTTTTTTGGTGCTTGGTGGAAAGTCTCTCGCGCAGTCGCAATACGAGAGCAGCACAGATTTCGCTAAGTATGCGATGAAGCTTCGGGAAAATGCGCTTCTCAAAATCGAGCCCAAAGTTATCATGTCGCCAACCAACAGAGTATTTCAGGGTGACGGCCCGCGCTATGTGACCGGACCTTCAGTCATGGGCAGGGGAGCCGCTCTGAGTGGCGGTCCTGGCCGTTATCCGTGGAAACTTGGTATCGTGACTACGATCTTCTGGATCGGCGAGCGCCCGAGCGGCAACAACCCTGTTCCGAACGACAGAAGTTCCTGGGATCGGAATTGGTATTTCAGCTATGGAGGTTATGACAACCCCGAACCCGGCTTGCGCAGAAATTATATTCCGCTGAGTTTTGTGCCGCGCCAGAATCCATTTTACGTCGCTCTGCCTTACAACGATGTGGAAGGCGGTCACACCAAAGCGGAGGCGAACCAGGTGATTCCATGGTTCAAGCAGGCTTTTATTCGCGAGGGCCAGACCGTTCTCAAGGGTCGGTGGATCGCTATTCGACACGGAAATAGAGTTTGTTATGCGCAATGGGAAGATTGTGGTCCTTTCCGCACGGATCATTGGCAATACGTTTTCGGGAACGAGCGTCCGAGGCCGAATCTGAACCAGGGCGCAGGTCTGGATGTCTCCCCGGCCATTCGCGATTATCTGGGCCTCGGTAACAAGGATGCATGCGATTGGAAGTTCGCAGAATTCCGCGAAGTACCTCCAGGTCCATGGGCGATGTACGGCGATAACAATACCTTTGTGATTCTGCGCCGCCAAAGCAATGAACGATTTGCCCGGCGCATGACTTCGCGAACCGATACGAGCGAATAGAAGATTTGTCCCAAAGGGCAGGAAAGGGGACTCCCCGAAAATCTCGCAAGCCAAAGCGCTGATCTGTTTAGCGAAGTAAGAAGCCCGGGCGTTCTAACCCATAAGAGCTAACTTAAGCGCTCAGCGCACTGCAATGTAGGCGGACCGTCTCGGTTTGCGCGGCTTTGAAGCGTGCAAAGCGGGGACGCTTCGCCTACTTTGGGCTTGAATCTTACGTCCCCTTCGGGGCGATAGGCGCTAAACAGACGCAAAGCGCTCGTGAGATTTTCGCGCTGTAGAGCCGCTTAGGCAGCGGCTCGGAGGTAGAATCGATTCGAGTAGGAAGCGTTACGGGGTGCGAGCTCCTCCACAGGGCTTGTATTACTATCTGTCGGTTATGATTTGGTTTGCGACGATTCTCGGTCTCATAGCCTGTGCTTGTCCCGAGCACGCAGGGCAGGTAGGGTCGCATCCCGCACCAGTTTCTAGAGGACCCGGAAGGATGGATTCGATGTCATTCAGCAGAAACTGGTGCGGGATCGGACCCTGCCAAGCTCTGAAATAACGCGCGCGAGTAGGCTCAGCATCCGGGGCAGTTTTGGTTGCGGACTTCGGCGTGAGCTCAGTCGAACGCTACGCCGCGCGAGGGAGCGATCACAGCCTACAAGGAGAAAATCGCTCCGTTGGACGGAGGAGAGAGCTATGCGATTTGCGCATCTTCTGTATCTCATAATGAACACTCTGCATATATACGTTCACGCGAATTCTGCCTGTTTATATGCGAAACCCGCATGATCAGTATTGCTTAATGAGGTTTGTACATGATATTACCCCTCTTTTGCTTCTTCTTGATGAACCTCGAATTGCGCCATCTCCAATTAGTCCAGGCTGTTGTCGAAGAAGGCGGCGTCACATCCGCCGGTTCCCGACTCGGTTTGTCCCAATCCGCCGTAAGCCATCAACTCAGTGATATCGAGCGACGTCTGCAAGCAGCCCTCTTTCATCGCACCGGTAAACGTCTCCTCCTGACGCCCACCGGCGAGCGGGTCTTAAGAGCCGCGCGACTGGTTTTGCCCGAACTGGAACGTGCGGAACTTGACCTCTCGCAAAACGTCACGCATGCATTGGGAACAATCCGGCTCGCAGCGGAGTGTTCCACCTGCTACCAATGGCTTCCCGGTGTTTTGCGAAAATTCAGAGGGCGCTATCCGCTCATCGAATTCCAGATCGTGACCCGAGGAGTCGAAAACATTGCCCATTCGCTGCTGAGCCAGCAGCTCGACGTAGCGATTCTCACTCAAGGGAACCGTAATCGACATTTTCAACATACCGACTTGTTCGCCGAAGAACTAATGATTGTAACCGCAGCAGGTCATAGACTCGCTGACAAACAATTTCTTCGCCCGAAGGATTTCAGCGGCGAGCTTCTCTTTGCCGCGTCTTTGGCCGCACCCGATGTTTTGATGCAGCGACTGCTGCGGCCATCCGGAATTCGTCTTGGCGACATCAAGGAAATGCCGGTAGTCGAAGCCGTGTTGGAACTCGTAAGGGCCGGCTTTGGGATTGCGCTCCTCGGACGTCGTTCCATACAGCCGTATCTCTCTCACGCTGAATTTCGCGTAATTCCAATCACAGCACGTGGTGTTTTTCGCCAATGGTATGCGGCGATTCGACCCTCTAAGGAAGCGCACGTGAAATCCTTTGTGGAGGCGTTGCGTGTCGAACTTACCGGCTAACCCGCAAAATTCACGCGTTATAAGAAGCGGCGCGCACATGGCCTGCCGCTTGTCCCGAGCACGCAGGGCAGGTAGGGTCACATCTCCGAGGCGACCGCGTTTTGCGATGTGTGGCTTTGGGACTTCGGTCCGCTCGGAGATCGGACCCTAGTGCGCCTGAGAGTGCGCACCAACAGCGGGGTGAAAGTCCCCGTCCGACAGAGCACTGGCTGTCCGTAGCGGAAGGCAACTGCGTCGCCGAGAGGCGGGGTGGAGAGCAGCCGGAAGCGAACAACCAGTCCATAATCAAGAAAATGATGAACTCGATACGGCCTGATGCATTGGCGAGCCTGCTAGGGAAAGGCGAAGCCCAAAACGGAAAGCTGCCCGGGAAGGGAGAACGGCAACAAAGTGACACCGACCCACGGCGAGACAGTGAGCGTGGGAAACGGAATGCATGGGGTGGGTGGAGATAGAATGGTTGGAAGTTGGAGCGACATGAATCAGGGATCACGATCCGGGAAGGGACGGCGTTCATGGCTGCAGGTAGAGCCCGAAGAAACCGTGCCCGGAAGGTGACAGAGCCTCCGTAGTAGCGCAGAAGCGGGGTAACGCCCGTGGAGCCAAGGGAGGCA
>DATMQC010000127.1:0-3742 GCA_035567275.1 Chthoniobacterales bacterium
ATATCCCCAAGACCATTCGCTGTGACCGTGACTTTTTCACCTCCGACGCTCACTTCAATCGTTTTTTCTGCAAGGGATGCGGTCAGTTGCTCCTGCATCTTCGCAGCCTGCTTCATCATCTTCTGAATATTCATCGTCTAGCGGTCAGACTGGATCTCGGCTTTGAATATTTCCAGAGCTTTTTGGATCATTGGATCATTCTTGAACGATTGCAAAGGGTCCACGGGCTCTTCGGCGGTCGTCGTTGCAGCTGGCAAGGAGATGTCCTCCCGCATTTCAAACCCGATCTTCCAGCTGCCGCCGAGTATTTCGCTCAAAACATCTTCCAGGAGCTTTCGGTTGTTCGGTCGCGACAAAGACTCAACCGCGAGCTCCTGGTCTTTTGGGAATCCGAGCCGAAACGTCCCATTGTCAATCAGGATCGGGGTGCCGAGTTCAATCCAGGAAAGAATAAGAGGCCTGCGAGTTGCGACTACCTGAAGAAGACGTGCCCACGCGGATTCGATAGACGGTTCTGCGGCCGAGACCGTCTCGGATTTCGGCAGATCCTGTGCAGGGCTGGCCTCAACCGCCGGTTTGGCTGCCGGCAACTCCTCGGGGCTTGGCCGGGGTGGGTTCTCCGCTGTTGGCGCTTTCTTCGGCAGCAGCGTCGGAAGAAGGGGGGCGGATTCGCTTCCTGCTGGTTGATCCGCGCCACCGCGGAGGCTTGCCAAAGCGTCAATCACGGCGCCCAGCCTTACTTCACTCAATGTTTGTATCGCTCGAATCAGAGCGATCTCCAGATGTAACTTCTTGTTCGACGCCCACTTGATAGTGCTTTCGACTTCGGAAATTTTCTCGATCAACCGTAAGAGCCGCTGCGCATCGATCGCAGGCGCCAACTCGTCAAGCGCACTTCGCGCCTGATCGCCGATTTCTTCACGCAAGCTTGGCGGATCGATCTTATAAACCAGAAGGTTGCGAAAGAATCCCAGTAAATCGCTAAGAAGTTTGCTCAGATCTTTCCCCGCTTCGGCCTGTTGGTGCACGATCGATAAGGCTTCTGCCGCCTTTTGATTCAGGATCGATCGGGTCAGATCCGCAACAACATGTTCCGAAGTGAGCCCGAATACTTCCAGGACCTCAGATTCTCGGATCGCATTTCCGCAGAAGGCGACGAGTTGATCCAACATCGACTCAGCATCACGCAAGCCTCCTTCGGCAGCGACAGCGATTGCTTCTGCGGCCTCCTGGGTCAGTACTACCTCCTCCTTCTTGGCGATGTAGCTGAGATGTTTCGCGATGATCTGAGCCGGAATTCTCCGCAAATCGAACCTCTGGCACCGACTTAAAATGGTTGGCAGGACTTTGTGCGGTTCGGTTGTTGCAAAAACGAAGATTACGTGAGCGGGGGGCTCTTCCAAAGTCTTCAGCAGCGCATTGAATGCCTGCGGGGAAAGCATGTGAACCTCGTCAATGATATAGATCTTGTATCTGCCCCTCACCGGCGCGAAACGAACGTTCTCCCGGAGTTCGCGAATCTGATCGACGCTGTTGTTGCTCGCGCCGTCGATCTCAAGGACGTCGAGACTGATACCCTGCGAAATCTCCTCACATGAATCGCATACTCCGCATGGATTGATCGTCGGGCCATGGATGCAATTAAGCGACTTGGCCAGGATCCGCGCAGTCGATGTTTTTCCCGTGCCCCTTGGACCAACAAAGAGATAGGCATGAGCCAGACGCTTTTGCTGAATCGCGTTTTTCAGCGTCTGAGTGACGTGGTTCTGGCCAAGTACATCGTCGAAGTTTTGGGGTCGATATTTGCGCGCAAAGACTTGGTAACTCACGGGTCTACCTTATTTCATGATTGCCAGGCCGTCGCAACAATCCTGAGCCGGTTGCGATGTGACCCACAAGCAAGTAGTATCCGCCCGTGTGGCTTCTGAGGTTATTCTTTTGGTTTGCATTTTTCGCCGGCGCGACATTTTGCTGGATAGTTGTAATTGAACATGGTCCGGAGAACTTCGTTGAGGGAACTCGCATCGAGATTGAAAATCTTCGATGGCTGTTCTTCCCCAACGTGAAGTAAGACGAGATCCATGGCAGCGAAAGCGGCTTTGAATTTCGAGCATCAGATGTGTAGGATGCGGAAATGGCCATTAAATCCCCCATTGGCGTCGCATTTCTCGGTTTGGGCCGAATGGGTGAAACCCATCTGCGCAACCTCCTGGGATTACCGGGCGTCAAAGTCGTCGTGGTCGCGGATCCGAGACTGGAAGCTGCAGAGCATGGAAAGGCGTTAGCGGGCGCTGAAGAAGCGACGACCGACGTCGAAAGAGCGATAAACAGTCCTTCTGTCGATGCCGTGGTTATCGTCACCCCAACGAATACCCACGCCAGGTTGCTGGAGGTCGCCGCCAAAGCCGGAAAAGCCGCATTCACCGAAAAGCCGATCGCACTCGATTTGGCGGAGACAGCCCGAGTCGTCGACCTGATCCGTGAGGCAGGAATTCCGGTTCAGCTTGGATTTATGCGCCGTTTTGATCCTGGTTACGCGCGCGCCAAGCAAAAGATCGACACGGGCGAGTTGGGTCGGATCGAACTTTTTCGGGCCCTTAGCCGGGATACGTATCCGCCGAGTCTCGAATTTTTGCGCGGGAGTGGGGGACTATTTCTTGATATGGCGGTACATGATCTCGACCTTGCACGATTCCTGATAGGTGAGGTGGAAGAGGTGAATGCGTGGGGAACCGTTCTTGTGGATGAGCGCTTTTCCGAAGCTCATGATGCCGACACGGCAGTAACGCTCCTGCGATTCGCAAACGGTGCTCTCGGCGTTATCGAAACTTCGCGGCATTCCAATTGGGGTTATGATATCAGGACGGAAATTGCTGGTTCAGTCGGCAAAATTATTGTGGAAGCGCCACAGAAGACGCCCATGGTGTATGCGACGAATTTCGCCTCGAGCTTCGATCATTTCGAAAATTTCCCAGACCGTTTCGAAGCGGCTTATCGCCTGGAGCTGGAAGCCTTTTTCCGCGCGTTGCAAGAGGGACTCAAACCAGCACCCGGCCCGGAAGACGCTTTGGAAACCCTTCGGTTGGCGTTGGCAGTGACCAAGAGTTGGCGCGAAGGCCGGCCGGTGAAGATTAGAGAAATCCAGCGAGAAGCGCGGGCTAATGTCCTTGCCGGCGGCCCATTTTGATCGCAACGGAAGGCATGTTGTTTCGGAGACGGTGCACTAGGGTTCGACTCTCGAGGTCGCGTGGCCAAGGATCTTCACTGTCTGGTTCAATTGCTCGATCTTTAGTGGCTTCTTCAGGACCGTAACCGGGCTGACTTGGAGGATTCTGTCAAGGACCTCGCTGTCAGGATAGCCGGTGATAACGATTACATTCAGATCAGCATCAATCTGTTTTGCGGTTTTGTAGACTTGATCTCCCGGAGCGTCCGGCAACTGCAGATCCAAAAACATCAAGTCGAATTTCTGTTTGCGAAGACTGGCAATTGCATCTTTGGCCGTTCCTACCACGACGCGGCTAAACCCGACTTTCTTCAAGAAGGTCTTGAACAGCTCTTGAAGCCCGGGATCATCGTCGACCACGAGGACTGTCGGCTGCCCTTGCTTGTCCTGCCGCAGAATATCTCGATCTAGAGAGGATTTTTTAATTCGCCATCGCCCGCCAATTTGAATCGCCGGTATTTGGCCCCGCTGAACGAGATAATACACCGTCGGAAGCGGTATACGTAGATATTCGGC
>DATMQC010000128.1:0-10394 GCA_035567275.1 Chthoniobacterales bacterium
GGATTTGCCTGACCCACATCGAGATTTCCGAGCGCGCACGGAATTAGCAGAATGTAAATAAGCGCAAAAGATTCGCGCTTCAGGTCGGGGATGATGTTTGATTCAAGGAGCGCAGCAAGTCCGGTAAGGAAGACCGAAACATTCAGAAGCAGCCAAAGGAGATAGGCGAGGGCGGGAGGCAAGATTGATAAGGGCGCAAAGAACGCGGCGACGATCGGGCTGTAGATGAATCCTCGCCAGTTGCCGTAAAGATATTCGCCTTGGATCCAATGGTGACCTGCCAGGACATAATCATTGAATGCATAGACGCGATGAGCGCCGCCGGTACAATACCGCAGCACCAAGAAAGTTAATGCCGATGTCCATGCAACCCACGCTAGTGCACCGTCTCGCATATAGTAGTGACGTCGCCGCAGGTCAGTTGGCTGTTTTTCAAGGCGCGAGCGAAGCGCCCATATCTGAATTGATACGGGTCGAGCGAGCAACGCGGAAAAACAGCCAACTGGCCGCGGCCCAGAGGGTTGTGTTGAAAATGGGCCGGCGGCCGCGTTGCTCGTCGGTTACGTATCGATTTAGATATGCTCCCTCCTCGCGCCTTGCCGGCGGCCCATTTTGAACGCAACGATGTTACTATTATATGCGAGACGGTACACTATGATCTTCACAGGCTAGAAGACAGAAGACAGAGTCAGGAGTTGGGGGCCGTGTGATTCATTTATTCGACCTTGAATGTTTGTTCTACGGCGCCGTTGCGACCTATGGCTCTGAGAGTCCATTCCCCTGGGGTGAGTTGCCAGAAGAATCGGCCGTCCGGTTTCGGTAAAATCGGCTCGCCGCCGATGTACCAACGAACGTCTTTGCCCATAGTTGCTATCAATTCTATCATTTGCTGTTTCAGGGGAAGCACCGGATCTATTTTGTAAATTGCACCTGACCGCGGGTTTGTGATGCGCGCTTCGGGCAGTACCATTGCGCCGGATGTGTTATCGCGACTGGAACACCAACTTGCATATTCGACGGGTAACAAGAGTTTACCTTCGCTGGTAAACCAAGCGGAGGAATCCTGTGTCGGCTCCGTTCCATTCAGGAAGAATTCGGAAGCTTTTTCGGTGCTGAATCGGCATGGCAGCAATCCGGTCGCGGCGCAGATTTCGCGTTTTACAAGGTTCGGGCCTGGTGGGGAAATTGGGTGATCATTTCGCACCATTTCATGCATTATGGCTGCCCAAAGCGGTGCAGCTGAGCGTACAGCGAGTGTGTCACGCATCGGGCGACCCGTGGAATTGCCGGCCCATACAGCGACGGTATGTTCTTTGTCGAATCCAACCGTCCACGCATCTCGAAAGCCGCTGCTGGTGCCGGTCTTTACGGCTACACGTCGATCAAACGAAAGGGGCGAATCGACGCCAAAGCTCTTTTTGCGCGCTTCGTTATCGCACAATATGTCCGTAATAATTTCCGTGGCAGATTCCGACGCCACACGCGTAACCGGGTAGTACTCGGACGCCAGCAATTTTGCTTTGCTCGACAAGCCTCCGCGGGCAAGACCTGCATACGCAGCGGCGAGGTCTATGAGCCGGATCTCAGCATTGCCGAGGACAAAGCCGGCACCATATTGATCAAGACCGCGTGGAAATTCAAATCCCCATTTCTGCAGTTCGCAGAAGGCGGAACGCGCGCCGACTCGGCTTAGGGTGAGAATTGCGGGCACATTCAGTGAACAGCCGAGCGCTTCGCGGACGCGCACGGGGCCCAGATAGCGACGATCGAAATTTTGTGGGTCGTAGTCACTATATTTGTTACGAATTGCATCCGGAGTGTCGGGCAGCGTTGTCGCCGCCGTTATTAAACGCCGGTCTATCGCGATCAGATAAATAAAGGGCTTAAGCGTCGAGCCGCAGCTTCGCGATCGCATTGTTCCGTTGACCTGATTATTTGCATAGTTCGAAGAGCCCACCATCGCGCGCACCGCGCCCGAAGAATTGTCGACAATGATAACAGCGGCTTCCGTAATATCATAGCGATTCAGCGCGGTAAGATGAGCCTGCAGCTTGAGTTCGGCGGCTCGCTGCAGATCGAGATCGAGGGTTGTGCGCACTCTTCCGGAAAGCGACGGCCAGCCCTGCCGGACAGCGTCGACAAAATTTGGAGCGAGCCGGGGAGGACTAAAATGCCCGGGCAGAGGCGGCGTTTCGCTCAGGACCGCCCGCTGTGTTTCGGCAAGCAAACCCCTCTTCGTTAAGAATTCCAGGGAACGCATGTACTTTCGCCGGGCGCGGTCGGGGTGCCGCCAAGGATTGAATCTGGTCGGGGCCTGAGAGAGACCGGCGATGTAAACGGCCTCTGCGAGATTCAGTTCTCGGGCCGGTTTTCCGAAGTAGGCGCGCGCTGCAGCCTCGGGCCCGACTCTGCGATTTCCAAAGCTGCTGCGATTCAAATACTCCGCGAGTATGCGATCCTTCGTCCAGAGGTGCTCTAATTTCCACGCGATGACAGCTTCGTAGAGTTTCGCCAACCAGTCTCGTTGCTTCCGTTTACAGGCCAATTTGACAAGCTGCTGCGTGATGGTCGACCCGCCCGCGACAATGCGGCCCGATTTCAGATTGCGCAGGCAAGCGGCTCCGGTTGCTTGCCAATCGATTCCGGTGTGGTGATAAAAACGCCGATCTTCGAGCGCAACAGTTATGCGAGGCAACCAGTCGCCCATTTCATTGAGTTTGAGCGGGATTAGCACTCGCGCCTCCTGGGAGGGTAGTTCGGCAATTTCACGTCCATGAATGTCAAGAAGCGTGGGTGTACCCGAGAGGGGAGTTTGCAATTCTGCAGGTAACGGCAGCCAAAGAACCCAAAGGGCAAACGTTGCGCCGAGGATTGCCAGAATCGTTATTCCTCTGAGATTACACATACACTCGAAGGTGTAAGACCGGAGAAACGGCTATCGTACATGGGCCGGATCTGGGTTGCCGGCCACCGAAACCTTCCAACCGCGGTTGCTCGCACGAGGACGGAATATTGGCCGGGCCCCGCAGAGAGTTCATTGAAATAAAGGAGCGTGGCCTGATCGCGCAATTCGGAGTGCGACAGCAGCAGCGCGTTAGCATCGGCATCGCCTGGCGGGATATCGAGGAATCTGGCTATCAAAGCCAAAGAAGGATTCACCGTCTCCAGGCCTGCCGGAAGCAGATCTTCGAGCGCCACATAGTTCTGGGTCTTCTCCGTATTAGCCCTGTAGGTAACGAGTATCTGATCGCCCAATCTAAACGGCGCATCCTCGCTTCCAGTGCGCTTTGGATCGCTCAGGTCACGTACAACGCGCTCAATTCGAATTCCTCGATCGACGCGATCGGTTTCAGGTGACTCGGGGGCGTACTTCGCACGGATTAAATAGGTGAGAGTTCGGGGTTCGAGGTACGGAGTTTGAGGTTCGGGGTTCGGAGTTCGGGGTTCCGGCACCGCAATATCCGGGAGCAAACAGTCCAGCCAAGCCGCGGATCGCCCATTCTTCGATAGAACCGGTTTCGCGCCGGAAATCTTCAGGGGAACCGATTCCTGAGCGCCAAGCATGGATTTGAACGCAAGCAGCAACCACAAATTTTCCTGTGTGGAAAGCGAAGCAGAGGAACTCATCAGAGCATTCAAGCGATCGCGTATGCGCCTCTGTTTATCCGGAGTCCAGGTTTTGGGAGCGATCGTGGAAAATGCCAACGCGCATATTGCTTCCGCGCGCGTAGTGGACTCGAAGGTTAACGGATTGAAGGCGCGCGACTTTACGGGTGCGTCAATTTCCCGGAGTAGTTGCTCCTGTTCCTTCGGCAAAATTGCGAGCCGATGTAGCGCCAGCGCGAGCAGCGCTCTTCCTTCGTCACCCGTTTCATTTCGCCGGAGATAAAGCTCTTCGGCTGCCGCTGCGAGATCGTGGCCTGTCGAAGTCTGGCTCAACGCGAAGAGAGCGAATACCTGGTCGAATCGCGAAGCGGAAAGCTGGCCGTGGACAATCCCGGTGAGCGCGCCGCGCAGCCTGTCAGGAACGTTTTCCGGTACCGCAAAGCCCACATCGATTGCCTCGTTAGCTGCCCATAACGCTTGCGCCGTGACAAAAGCGTGGCCGATGGTACCTCCGGGCCAGTAAGGAAGCATTCCATTATCCAGAACGGAGTCTTCGATTTGTTTCAGCCCATGTGCAATGACGGTTCGATATTCCTGGTCGCGCATTTCTGCATCGGGCAAATAGGCAAGCAAATTCCCAAGCATCGCATATCCAAGTAAACGACTTGAGATCTGCTCGAAACAGCCGTGTGGATACTCGAGAAGCATCGGAATGCCGGCAATTTTCGGCAGCCAGGGGGAAGTAGAGACAATTACATCAACCGTCCCACGTCCGTGCTTCCAGGGTTCCGGCATCACCGTCTGGAGATCGAACGGATTACCCTGCAGCGTTCCTGCGACGCTTTCGAAGCGCTGGGTGGCCGGCGCTTCAACCGGAATTGAAAGTTCTATTGAGTCGCCCATTCCTGGCTCGGTTTGCGTCGCGACGTCGAAGCGGATCTTGGTCGGCTTCAGGCCGGGATCAGTGACCTTCGCTTTGAATCGAAAAACAGCCGGTACATCTCGAGCGACTGTCTCTGTCAGATCCGTGCCCCCGGCCTGGGTACAATTCGCATCGGTGGAACAATGAACGCGGAGTTGATCGGAATTCGCGAAATTCTGGTGAACGACGGCCCGCAGTTCGATTTCATCCCCATCGCGCAAAAATCTCGGTAGAGCAGCTTCAACGAGCACCGGTTTCGAAATCTTCAGCGTTGTGCCGGCGTCCCCGCCGAATCGATTATCCCTCGTATCCCCGAATGCAAGGACGCGGTAAGTGGTAAGGTTGTCGGGAGCCGTAAACTCGAAGGAGGCGTTGCCGTCGCCGTCGGTATTCAAATTGGCGGCCCAGAATGCCAATGTCCGAAATTCTTTTCGCACGTTTACAACGTTCCCAATTTTTTCTTCACCTCCGTCCCCGACGACAAATCCTTTATGAGTCAAGCTTTGCCGCTGGATCGTTTCCTGATAAGAGTTTAGGGACTCATAGCTTTTGACCCCGAAAGCCCGCTGGTAGTAGAAAGAAGAGACGAGGTCAGGCAATTGCCAACCACCAAGTTGCAGGACAGCGTCGTCGACCACGAAGACCGCAACATCGGCGTCAGGAACGGGTTTTCCTTCGGACGTCACATGTATCCGGCCATGAATCATTTCTCCCGGGCGCGCGGTATGCGCCGGAACCTGCGGCTCAATTTTGAGTTTCCAATCCGGGCGCTCGACGGCTATTTGCGTGTAGGCGAAACGTTCGAGCGGCACTGTTTTCTCGCCGCCCGGGTGGGTAAGGTAAACTGAAATAAATGCATTGGGGGCATACTCCTTTTTGATCGGAATTTCGAGGCGACCGGCATTTCCTGGAATCCGCACAAGGAGTGTGTCGAGAATTTTGTCGGTCTCAATGGAAACCCAGGCCACGCCCGGGAAAGGAGCTTTCGTCGTGAGCGTCGCGGTTTCTCCAGGAACAAACGGCTCTGCACGCTGTTCGATTTGAAAACTGGTTTCGTTTTCAACCGGCAGCTCAGCCGGTTCTTCTCCCGTAACAGTCGTCTCGTCGCTGACGAGCGGAGTTTGAATGCCGGGTGCGCTCACAGAAACAACGTAGCGGCCGGTTTGTTTCACCTCGAAACGAAGTGTCGCCGGACCTTTGAGTTCCTGGGAAGCGACCTTGGTGAATTGGTCCGTATTCCGGTAGCGATAGACAAAAGGCGCGACCTGCTCTTTGACCGTCTTTGTGACAACAAAAAACAAATCGGAATGTAAGGCGACGTCAGTGACCGTTTGATGACTCTGATCAAACGCCTGGACATGAGCCTGTACAGTTTTGGGCGACTTCAGATCCTCAGTGGTTTGCACCGCAAGACGTGTCTGAGCGGAAGAAACTGTCGTAGCAGCGCCGCCGGTTAACGTTTGGCCGTCAATCGAAGTAACCTCTGCGCGCCACGAAACATCACAAAGTCCTACGGCGGGGTTGTCCTTGAATGGTGACTCGCATTCCAGCGATGCGAGTCCCTGCTCGTCCAGTTTTGTATCGCCCTCAGCTGTCCTGGCCGGAACGGACTCAGGGTCAAGGCGCGGACCGATTTCCGCGTAAGTATTGTAACACTTATAATTTTCGTCGCGAGTTTCGGCCGAGACCGTCCAGGTCGCTTTCCAGTGTATGTGGGCGCCGGCATTTGGCGCGCCATGAAAATAAACGGACGAGATGCCTGCGTGCGCAAGCGGCCCGACCTCGTTTTCAGCCTGGACGACAATTGAGAATAGAGGAACTCGATATTCTTCGATATCAACTTCCGCCATTCCAGCGTACGCATCGTTTTCGATCTTGCAGCGGATCTGATAGCGTCCTGTCCGAACTTTCTCGGGCACCTCCCACGAGGCCTCCCAGGCGCCGAACGGGGAGAGAGTCGCGGTTCCCTCTTTCACGACACGCTTTTCGTCTCCTACCGTCACCTCCCAGGTAACTTCGCTAGGCGCGGGAACAGAGAGGCTGGTATCGTTAGCGTTCCGTAGCATGCCCTTGATCTTTACTGCCTGTCCGGGGCGGTACAGATTCCGGTCTGTAATGATGGCTGCGCGCCGCTTTTGCGGGGAAGCAATAGCTTCGGCTCCCGATGTATATCCAGCGTCTATACCAATCGGGCGAATCACCGGTCCATCGACAGTATCGGCAACGAAAAGAGTCGCATGCGGTTGTTTGCCGGGAAAAAGCGCTACACGCGAAAACATCGCGAGCCCATTCTGATCAGTTGCGGCGCGCTCCAGTTCGATGTTTTCATCCGTCAGTGCGTGAATAGTAACGCCGGCAACCGGCCGGGCGTCGGCCATTCCAGCGATTCGGACGAAAATCGCCTCCGATGATCGCTTCTGTGAAAGGATAGAATTACTGACGAAAACGATCGATCTGTTACCAACGATGCGCTGGTCCGCAAGCGTAGCACTGGCTTCCAAAAGATAGGCGCCGGAAAACGGCCTGCGGTCCGCCGATTCGCAATTGATATCGCGCAGTGTCTCTTCATTCCGGTTTGAGGCGTCCAGACTACCACTGCTCACAACCGGGAGTCCGAATGATTCGATCAGCAAATCGGTCGAACGCCTCAGCGCAAAACCGGTGCGCGGATCCGTCCTTGATTCACCGGTGAGCGGATCAAGCTGTTG
Source organism: Chthoniobacterales bacterium (assembly GCA_035567275.1). Lineage (GTDB taxonomy): Bacteria > Verrucomicrobiota > Verrucomicrobiia > Chthoniobacterales > JAFAMB01 > DASZHC01. The sequence goes on from DATMQC010000128.1 coordinate 7,237, forward strand.
CTGTTCAAATTCAGTTAACCGCGCGCGAACCGGCCCAAGTTTCTCGAGTGGTATACGCGCTAATTTCCATTCAAGAGGACCGGTATTGATTTGCAGGAAAGAGAGACGCAGTTCCTTAAGCGCTCGCCGGAACAGCTCGGAAGAAGGAAAAATGATGCACGGTTCCTTGGAATGAAATGTTGCGCCCCATTTTGATTCAGCCGGCAACCCGTATCCGCGTGCGCCCTTCACGTCCGGCGAGACAATAACGCGATAATGTTGGGTAAGGTCGAAATCCCCTTTTAAACTGACCACTTGCCCGTCAGCGAACATTTCCAGGTTCTGAACGGCAGGTTCGACCCGGATTTTCTCCGGGGTAGCTTCGCCGGGGTCGATTTCATCGTTGAATTTGACCTTGATCACCGGTTCCTGGAGGGGGACATTAAAGGCTCCGATCCACTCGATTTGCAGGGGGGCCGCTGTACCTGCGGGAAAAACGCGGGGATAAGAAAGCGGTTCATGACTGCCAGCGTCCAGAAGACCATCTACGATCAGATCGTAAGTACGCCCAACCGGCAGTGGATTTCTTGGCATGACCCGGAATTCCCGTGCTTCGGGGAAACCTTCTCCGCTCTGGATCACGTCCACGGGATAACGCTGGCGCGAGTCGCGATCCTGAAGCCAGGCATGTTCAGCTACATCCGCAAGGCGTACATTGTAGGTAGATTCAAGTGCGAGTTGTGGTTGGCTGCTCAGCGCGTCCTGGTTCTCAAAATCAGCAGTGACCGAGAATTGTCCTGTAGTGAATTCCGCGCTCCAATCTTTTGAGGGCACCGGTTGTCCGGCAAGATCGCGTAAACCTGGCAAAAGCCTGAGGTGATAGGTCGCCCCAGCCTTTATACGTCTAACAGTGAACGCGCCTTCGGTCTGACTCTTCCACAAAAACTCGCCCACAAGTTCTGGTTGGGTTACAAATGGAAAGGGTTGATTCGGAATGTCGATGCTTGCCGGTCCGATCATTGCCGTCGGAAAGGTGAAGGTAAGGACTGTTCCCGGCTCGAGCTCGCCGCTGGTCGGTTCAACGAGGACACCGCCGCCATTGAGATCTAAAGGTTCCGTGTCTGCGGAACGCGAGATGCATGGAAGGATGCAAAGTAGAATTATGAGGGTGAACTTCATTCTTGCGGCACAGATAGCTGCTTCCTGGGCTGGGCATCAACATCAGCCTCGGCCGTACGGCCAAGTCGCCTTGCGCATCTTTCGCGCTCGAAAAGGGCTTCGCTTGATTCCCGGATTCCGAGCGATCGACTCAGGTAATGAATAGCGGAGTCAAAATTTGCGCGCTTCGCTTCGAGCAAGCCGCGATAGTACCAAGCGGCCGGATCCTGGGGATTGAGCGATGTGGCTTTTTCGGCATGAGCGAGCGCCTCGTGGGTGCGCCCCAGGGAGTCGAGCGCGTTCGCTGCCTCAAAATGCGCTGCAGCCGAACCGGGATCGAGCTTCAGTGCAATCCGTGCATCTGCGAGCGCCAGGGTGTATTGCCTGATTAGGCGCAACGCTTTCGCGCGGAGAACGAGCGGTTCCGCCTGGTCAGGATTTTTCAGGACCATCTCATCGCTAACACCAAGCGCATGCAGAGCTTCATCGCTGACATGCTTGTGATTGTCGCGTTGGAGATCGTAACTGACGTCCAATTTCGCAGCATCCTCGACCCGACCGAGATCCAGCAGAGCCTCGCCGCTCTGAATCCGGGCCCTCATCCTCCCGGGAGCGAGCTTCATCACATGTTCGCAATCCTCTAGAGCGAGACTTGGGTGTTCGCTTAAAGTGAACAGGCGCGCACGATCCAGCCAGAGGGGAGATGCGTCGGGCGTTTTTGCAATCTGCACATCCAGGGATCTGATCCGCGGCACGAATTTTTTCAGAAGTTCGAACCGAGGTAGTGAATCTTTGACCGCCGCATCAGAGGGTTCAACCGTATTTGCCTTTTCAACATCGGCAAATGCCTTGTCCCAGGCTCGCAGTTCCAAATAATCATTTGCCCGCGCGAGCAATCGTGCACCCGTTTCGTTCCGCGCGAGGACGCGCGTACGCAGATCCGCCGCTTCCCGGAAACGCTCTGCAGCCTCACTAAGTTTGGCGAGTTTCTCCAATGTATCAATTGCTTCGGGACTGGCGGCCATGTACGAACGCCAGAATTGTTCGGCCGATTTATAGTCTTTGCGCGCATTGGCAAGATCACCGCGGATGTCGTCGATGACTTTGGGCCGAGGCCGGACAAGGGTTTGCCAGGCATCCAACGTGGTGCCGCAACGACCCAAATCGTCGAGTTCGAGTTGTTTTCTGGCGAGAGTTTCCCATGTTTTCGAATCTTTCGGATCCGCCTCAACGATCCGCCGGCTCAATTCCACAATCGCGGGATTATCCTTAGCGTCTTGTGCTGCCTCCAATTGTTCTCGCAAAACCGCCAGGCTCTCGTCCGCGGCGTGAAGAAGAACTCCGGTGATTCCCAGCAATCCTGGAACCAGAAACTTAGCCAGAGCAAGAGGCCAAGGGTTCACCAGGCATCGCCTAGCGGCAAAGCGTTTTGGTTTTATTGAGATACCCACAATAGAATCCTTGAAAAGCAAAACTACCTAATAACTAAGCACGTATACGGAAAAACTTGACTCATCTGCAACCGGTTTTGCTTTTTAAGGATTCTGTTCATCTCCAGGGCGTATCGTCCCATTTTCTCCTTCTACTCGAATTGAAAATAATTAGCCGCTTACTCGCGAACTTGAAAAATAATTGTCGCTGTTCATGCGGACCATGGCCTCGTGCTCGGGCTCCTCGTCGTCCTCGTCCTTATAGTCGGGGGGATGACGGCCGGAAACAGGTCGGAAGGGGTAACCTGGAATGATACGTCTGATAATTCCGGTCAGGGTGACGTCGTATGTCTATATCAGCGATCCGCTCAGAGTCCAAAGACGAGGAGGAGGGCGAGGACGAGGACGAGTTTCAATTCGTATCGCGCCCAGCCCTCAGCTCTGGAAAGAGGGTCTCTGCTGCTCCGCAAGGAGGCCACTTTTTGGCGGCGGAGCCCGCGAAAAAGCGTAGCCGCTTATGCGAATGAGCGCGGGAACTTTGTTCTCGTTGCCTAAGGCCTGTCGTTGCTTAGTTAAGTCAGTCGGACGGCA
>DATMQC010000129.1:0-6771 GCA_035567275.1 Chthoniobacterales bacterium
TCGCCGGCGGTTACAACTCTTCGTCTTGCTGCTTGTAAATATGGATTATCGACTCAATGGCACGATGGGTGCTTCCGCCGTTGGCGACCCCTGTTGTTCCAATTCCTATGGCTAGAAAAACTCTCTCCAAGGAAGGAAAGAGTGACAACCGTCGGCTAGAACCTTAACCAACTGTTAAAACGCGCTTCCGGAATATGTTGAATTCTTCAATCTTTAAGCGGCCATTACTCCTCCTTGGTGCCGCCGCGATCGTTTTATCCACGAACGAGATCAGCTCAAGGGCTGCGGACGTAAGTCCTTCACCAGCTGTTTCTGCTGCCGCAACTGCCGCCGAGGCAACTCCGGCATCCGCTGCTTCCCCGACCCCGGCAGCGTCTGCCACTCCTGCAGTCTCTCCGACCGGATCGGTGGAAGATCGACTGGCTAGCCTGGAGGCTTATATAAACAATACGGATGGCAGCAAAACGCTGCCCGGAGTATCCGGTCCCGGCCACAACGCCTGGCAAATGACCTCGTCTGCTCTGGTTCTTTTTATGACCTTGCCGGGCCTCGCTCTATTTTATGGCGGCCTTGTCCGAAGAAAGAACGCGCTCTCGGTTTTGGCCCAATGTCTGGGCATCACCGGGCTCGTCGTTCTGCTTTGGTGGATCTGCGGGTACAGCCTCGTCTTCGGCAAAAACTTCAACAATCCCTTTTACGGCGGCTCTGAATATTTCTTTCTGTCAGGCGTAACTTCGGCTCCGAACGCCGACTACTCCTACTGGGTATCGCAGAATGTTTATGCGATGTTCCAACTGATGTTTGCAGTCATCACACCGGCCTTGATTGTCGGCGCAATTGCCGAGCGAATGAAGTATTCGGCGCTGATGTTGTTCATCCTGTTTTGGATGTTCCTTGTGTATTTCCCGATGGCCCACATGATTTGGGGAATAACTGGTTTTATGAACGGAATCTGGAACGCGAATTCGACGATCAAAGCCATAGATTTCGCCGGGGGAACCGTTGTGCATATGACATCGGGATGGAGTGCGCTGATACTCTGCCTCATTCTCGGCCCGCGGATAGGATTCAAGAAGGAGCCGATGGCGCCTCACAGCATGGTCTTGTGTATGGTGGGAACCGGCATGCTCTGGGTGGGATGGTACGGCTTTAATGCAGGAAGCGCGGTCGCTGCGGACGGAATTGCTGCCAACGCTTTTACGACGACGACGCTTGCGACTGGCGTGGCGGCACTTACGTGGGCAATCATCGAAAAGGTTCTCAGAGGAAAGGCCAGCGTTCTCGGTTACTGCACGGGCGCAGTCGCGGGCCTGGTGGTCATTACGCCCGCATGCGGTTTCGTTAATGCGACGGGCTCAGTGATTATCGGTGTCGCGGCGGCGGTCCTGCCGTACATTGCGGTGTCCGTCCTCAAACCGGCACTCGGTTATGACGATGCACTTGATACCTTCGGCGTACACGCGGTCGGTGGAACCACCGGCGCGCTTTTGACCGGGTTGCTGGCGACTAAAGTGGCTAACCCAAATCTCAAGGACGAGGTGCTCAGCTCTCTCTTTTTATCGCAAGCGAAGGCCGTCTGTGTGACCCTGGTTCTCGCCACTGTCGCGACTGCTATCATCGCTTTTTTGATCAAGCTCGTGATTGGCCTTCGCCCGCCGCCTGAAGTCGAAACCGCCGGTCTGGATATTTCGGAACATGGCGAGGAAGCTTATATTTCGTGAGAACGGGATCGGAACAACAGAAATCGCATAATGCAATTGTTATCGTAACTATCGAACCTAACAATCCGGGATGCATCGCCTGAGGATGCATCCAGAACAACGACGAAATGAAAAAAATCGAAGCGATTATAAAGCCCTTCAAATTGGAGGAGGTCAAAGAGGCGTTATCCGATCTGGGCATTGAGGGAATGACGGTTACCGAGGTCAAGGGCTTCGGCCGGCAAAAAGGCCATACGGAAATTTATCGAGGCAGCGAGTACACCGTCGACTTTTTGCCGAAAATCAAAGTCGAAGTGGTTCTTGCTGACAGCATGGTGGAAAATGCTACTGCTGCCGTTGTAAAGGCAGCCAAGACCGGGAAGATCGGCGACGGAAAGGTTTTCGTCTACATGATAGAAGAAGCGATTCGGATCCGAACCGACGAAACGGGCGAGAAGGCTATCTAGCGGTGGCTGACAAGGACCTGCGGCTCTTTGACTTGTGCAAGGAACTTGGAATAGATCCGCGCGATTCATAGTCCACGGTAGGGGCAGATCTCCGAGCTGCCCGCCGAGAATAGCGTCCTTGCCTTACGAGTCTTGCTTCGTTAGAACGGCCGGCTCGGAGATCGGGCCCTACCTCGCTAGCCTGCCAACAATCGCTTTAGAACGCTTCTCAGTTTGTCACATCGTAGCGTTTCAGCCATTCACGATAGGCGAAGGGAGAAATCTCTGAGGGCTTTATTTCGGACCGCCCTCCCCAAAAAACATTCGTATACGAAACGGGAATCCCGCACGAGGCCAAATGCTTGTCAATTGCTGCCTTGTGCTCGAGCAATCGCGGTTTTTCAGTGCCATGGGCAACTGCCATGATATTGACATTGCCAAATTCCGACCCGGCCTCGCGCCAGTAGCAATGCGTTAGTATTTCGTGGCGGCCCACCTCAGATCCGGCTGCAAGTTCCTGACCAGCCGGGACCGCCCAATGAAATAAACCGTTAAACCGCGTAACCCGGATTCCTGCTGCCGAGGGTTTAACGTGTTCCAGGAAAGTCGAAAATCTCCCAATGATCTTGCGCTTGTTCAACCCCTCGGCCACTTCGTAAAACGTCTCCAGCGGCAAGGAGGCTTCTTCCGCTCTCGCCATCCAGGGATTCGTTCTGATCTCCTCAAGGGCGAATTCACGCTTCAGAGCTATCAAAACTTGCCATTCCAATTCGCTCAACTTGACGATCTCTGTCCGAATCATGTGCGCCGGCTTATCGGCACGGGATCCTGGTTCTATCGTTTTGCGCCGCACATGGCCTACGCCGAGCGTGAATATCCCTTTTGCCGGCATGATACGTACCTTCTCAGCTCCGACAATCCGCTTCAGGATGCTGGTATGCCCTTCAAGCGAAAAACCTTGCGGCACCTTGACAGTGGTCCACAGCCTGTATTCGCTTCCGGCGGTTTCCAGATCCGTCGATCGAATAACGACGTGGCCCGAAAAAGGATCCTCTCGGAACATAAAGCCAAAACCGGCGTCAAGGCTGGCTTGAGGGATCCTCCAGGCTACCAGTGCGCCTTGCGCCAGATTTGTTGCCAACAGCGTTTGCCGGACTCGACGAATCGTTCCAGCGGCAAGCATCGCCCGAATCCGTTCCAGCACCACAGGTTCTTCCACTCCTGATAACCGGGCAATCTCCTGAAACGGCTCCCTGACAAACCCTTGAATTCGATCCTCGGAAACGGCGAGAATCCTCGAGTTAATTGCATCCGTATGCTCGATTTCGATCATGTCAAGAAGCGCGCAAATTAGTGTCCTGCTCGTGAAATGGAAGATTCACCACAGAGGCACAGAGGGCGCCAAGATTTTTAGGAGCGAAGATTTCTTTCCGTCGGGCTGCGACCGTGTCTGGAAATTCCGTGAAACACGAGACGTGCCGCATCAGCACCCCTTTTTCATGGTCCTCTAACCTTTGTGTTCTCTGTGCCTCTGTGGTGAAATAGTCCATTTCCGCAGGACACTAACACAACGGAGGCTCATGTCAGCATCATGTTCCTTTCAAAACGCAACGAAACTGAGTAAAATACTTATTATCCAAGCGATGCTTGACTGTCCCCCCGGATCGTTTGCCCATGCGAAAATCAATCGCTCTCCTTCTCCTCGGATTTGCCGCGAGTCTCTCGCACGCCGAGAACAAGGGGATCCCGGCCAGGCTTCCTAAAGATATCGTCCCGGAACATTACCTGATTCATCTCGAGCCAAATGTCGAACGACTGGCCACGGACGGTGTTGAATCCATCGAAATCCGAGTGTTGAATCCGGTGAACCGGATCGTCCTTAACGCGGTTGAAATTGAAATTTCGGCGGCGAGAATCGCGCATGATGGAACCCAGGAAGAGCTGATTCCTCAATTCGATGCCGTCCAGCAGACGGTTTTTTTTGAGACTCGGGAGGTTCTGGAGCCCGGCAAATACGCGCTGACATTCAATTTTAAGAGCAGGATTTTCGACGTACCGCACGGGTTATTCGTTGAGTCGGATCAAACCGAGGGTAACACGGAACATCTTCTCGCCACATGCATGGAACCGACGGACGCGAGACGGGTTTTCCCGTGCTGGGACGAGCCGGCGTTTCGCGCGACCTACCAATTGAGCATCCGAACCAGAAAGGAATACACGGCGATCTCGAATACGCCAGTATTTGCGGAGCAGGCAATTGGACAAAATGAAAAAATCGTCGTGTTCGAGCCCACCCCTCCGATCTGCAGCTATCTGGTGCTCCTTGCCTGCGGTCGATTCCAATGCCTCGAAGATGACATAAAAGGCATCAAGCTTCGGATTCTAACGACTGAGGGAAAGAAAGAATTTGGCCGCTACGCATTGGAAGTCACCAAACAGGTGCTGCCTTATTTCAGCGCCTACTGTGCGATTCCTCATGGGCTCGCAAAGCTTGACCAGATTGCGCTTCCCGGAAGCGTCGTAAGCGCAACGGAAAATTGGGGTGGAATCACGTATTCGGAGGAAATGCTACTGTACGACCCGGCAAACAATTCCGATTCGGCGCGAGAAAGAGTATTTTCCGTCGTCGCCCACGAATTGGCTCACCATTGGTTTGGCAATCTAGTCGCTGTTGCGTGGTGGGATGATATCTGGCTGAACGAGGGTTTTGCATCCTGGATGCAGATGAAAGCCACAGAACATTTTCATCCTGAATGGAAACCGTGGCTGCATGCGGCCGGGGAAAGAGAGTTCGTTATGGCCGTCGACTCAAAAAAGGAGACGCACCCGATCAAACAGGGCGTCGATGATGAAACCCGGGCAGCCGGCGCGTTCGATTCGGTTGTTTATCAAAAAGGGCAGTTCCTGCTCCGAATGCTGGAAGCCTTCTTTGGCGAGGATGCTTTTCGATCGGGAGTGCAAGCGTATCTACAGGCCCATCAATTCTCCAGTGCGACAACGGCAGATTTCTGGGAAGCGCTAGAAAAGTCTACCGGAAAACCGGTGGGAAAGATTTTCGCCGGCTGGGTTGAGCAGCCCGGTTTTCCGCTAATAAGGGCAACAACGCAATGCCTCGACGGCAAAAGTGTCATCAGCCTGGAGCAAGTCCGATTTGCCATCGGTGGTCAGAACGAAGCTCCGATTCAGTGGTCGATTCCGGTTGGGATTTTTTCGACCGCGAATCCGCAAGACGTAAAATATGCCCTGCTCGAGAAGATTTCCAACAACTTCGATTTTCCTGGTTGTGACGGCGTTATAAAGGCTAATGCCGATGCTGTAGGATTCTTCCGAGTTCTCTACGAACCGGCTTTGTTTACCGATCTGCAAAGAAATGTTGCCAAGCTTCCCGAAAGCGATCGCATCAACCTGCTCACGGATACCTGGGCGCTGGTCGAAGCGGGAAGCATGGAGGCTTCAGCGTATTTTGAGCTGCTCGAGAACCTGATTCGCTACGACAGTTTCGCACTTTGGAGGGCAGCACTCGGGAGCAACGCCTCAATGGGCGGTTTGAAAATCATCGATCGGCTCGAGCAAGGCCAACCCGGTCGCGAGAATTATCAAAAATATGTCTGCGCGATCCTCGGACCGAAACTCCAGGCGCTTGGATCGGATGAAAAGGCTGACGAAGACACTGAAACTCGCCAGATGCGGGCTATGCTTATTGAAACACTTGGATTCTTTGGTGATCGAGATGTTATCGATGAAGCATTTAAGCGTTTTGAAATGTATCGTCAGAATGCTGCGGCGCTTCCGCCAAATCTGCGGGCTCCGGTGCTGCTCATAGTCGGGCGATACAGCTCGGACTCAACTTATGACCAGCTACTGTCCATGATTCCCCAGGCTTTGACGCTCGAGGAAGAGGGCGTTTTGTTGCGCGCCCTCTCAGCTCCCCTGGACCCTGGACTTGTTCGCAAAACGCTAACCTACCTCCTGAGCGATAGTGCACCACCTGCCGCAGCTGCGCGCGCCTTCGAAAGTGTTGCTACGCAGGGGGAACACCCGGAAATCGCTTGGGACTTCGCAACCAGCCATCTGCAAGAGATGCAGAGGCGGTTTGGAATGGTTCGCTGCAATCGCCTGATCGCGGCCTGTTCGAGCGCTTTCGCGGATGAGCACCGCGCAAATGACGTCATCGATTTCTTCAAAAACAACCTTTCTCAGGACGCAATCCAACTGGCCGAAAAAGCGGCAGCGATCATCCGATTCCGGGCACAGCTCAAAGCGAAGGAATTGCCAGTGATCGACAAATGGATAGAAACAAAGTCAGGCGAGGTGACACATCGCGGGGAGACCCCTCCGGGAGCGGGCGGCGCTGGCTCCTTCACTGAAATCAAAGGGAAGTATTCATCCTACTGAATCGCGCTTTGAAGCGCAGGTCCTGGGCCTGTGCCACGACAAACGGCTGCGAGGGACCGCAGCCTCTCCAAGCCGATAACGGCCACGGAAACTTCGATCGAGACCTGGAGGGCTACGCTCCGTCGTAGCCGCGCGCACCGAGGAGACTTCCAATGGAACAGAGCTCCGGACGCAGACTGGACTTTTCGCAGTTGATTTTCCGCACACCCTTCATTGCGCGTTCCGGAAAA
>DATMQC010000130.1:0-14329 GCA_035567275.1 Chthoniobacterales bacterium
GAATCGAGTAAATTTAGAGCAAAAAGGGCCATGGCTTTCGCGCGGTAAAGCGCACGACTCTATGAAGATTTCCAGCCCTGGCAACGCCTATTTGGACGGCGCGCGCGGTTCGGTTGGCGTGAGCCCGAATCGTTAGCCCAGATGCTTTGCCAGGAACTGGTCGAGGGCCCGATAAAAGTCGAGCTTGTTTTTCAGTTTTTGAAAAGTATGAGCCTCGTCTGCTTTGACCATATACTCAGTGTCCGCTCCCTGAATCGCCGCAATCATCTGATCTGATTGTGACTTTGGAACATCGAGATCCTGCGCGCCGTGGGCAATGAAGACCGGTTTCTTGACCCTATCTGCATGGAGCGCAGGCGCGACTGCGTTCAAATAAACCGTGTCCGTTGTGGGATTGCCGACCTTGATGCAAAACTGCTCAAAAAACGGGTCGTTAGGCGGCACGCAATCGTGCATCCAAGCCACCCAGTTGGATACGCCATCATAACTGATCGCCGCCTGGTAGGAGTCAGGCGTGAAGGTAACTCCTGCTAGCGCGGCATATCCGCCATAACTGCGACCGAGGATCGCGACCCGTTTGGGATCGATGTTGTAATGCTTCAGGACCCAACTGACTCCGTCGCTCAAGTCGCTTTGCATTCTTCTGCCATGCTCACGAAAGCCTTTCTCCCAGAAAGTTCTGCCGTACCCGATCGAGCCGCGGAAATTGACCTGTAGTACAGCGTAACCGCGGTTCGCCAGAAACTGGACCTCGCCGCTATAAATCGGGTCGTAATCCCAATAGTTCCGATTTTCGGGTCCGCCATGCACGTCCAAAACCAGAGGGACTTTTTCTTTTCCACGGAGGCGAGGCAACGTTAGATAACCGTGAATGGTTAGGCCGTCGCTCGCCGCAAATTGAATCCGAGTTACGGGGCGGAGGTTCTTTTGCTCGAGCCAAGGAGCAGCGTTGCCGAGGAAAGTAAGTCTATGTCTGCGAGGATTCGAGACATCGAGCAGATAATGCTGGCGCGGAACGCGGTCGCTCCGCGCCCGAACAATGAATTTCTTTTCAGCCCGATCACGAGCGACAATTTGGAACACGTAACCGCGGAGCCTGTTGGTTAAGGTTTCCAGAATTGGTGCGACCTGTTTATCCAACGCTACATGTCGCAAAGTGGGGTCGTTGAACGAAACGTAGGCAGGCCGACCGCCATTCCAGATCGCAAACAATTCTAGATCGACCCTTGGATGACGATAAAAACACTTCATTTCCTGTCCGTTCGCGGTCGAGATCATTGCCGCAGCGTTCGTATCTTCAGCACCAATTCGTGACAGGGCGTAGATCGAGCTGCCGTCCCCATTACAGATAGTTGAATAGTCCATGATGGAAGAACGAAAATCCATTTCCCGGACGATTCTGAACGGCGATTTTGAATTCGGCCGAGTAAGCAGACAATCCCGATCTCCGTTCACGCTAAGCGCCGCGCAAACCTCTCCTGAATTGTTCACGATCCATTGCTGCACGAATCCGAAAATTTTCGGGTCGGGATGCTCAGCCACCAGCGCCGGTTCTTCAGGAGGAGATACCGAAATCTTTAACCGATAAACATCTGTAATATTCTGGGCCCCCCGGGGCATCTGGATCAAAACCTCGTCGTCTGAAAGACCTTCAGTTTGCGGCAAAACATCGAAAACAAGGTCCTTTCCGCCGGCGAGATCGATCATCTCGCCAGTTGATATATTTAAACGATAAAACTGAGTGCCGCGACTGTAGATCAAATGATCGTCCGTCCTCCAGAAGTAACCAGTCACATCGTCGCTGACGTCTGGAGTTAATCGTTCTGCATGAGACTTCGGGCGGTCCTGAATGAAAATGTGCCAGTGATCATACCATTGTTTCAGGTAGGTGATCTTGCTGCCGTCTGGCGAAAGTTGAAAATTCTGCTTCTCGAAATCTCTAAAAAACCTCCAAAGTGGAATGCGGGTTGGCTTCATCAGCGCTCTTGTTAGCAGAGGCCCGACACGATTCTGCCGCCGTGGGAAATGGGATAAACTTTACTCTTGAGTAAGGGGATCGATCCGATCAAAGATCGATATTATGAAAACCCTATTCAGAACGCACAAGTACGTTTTAATGGCATTGGGTGTGGTGGGTTCTGCTGTCATTATTTCATGCGCGCAAAATCAAACGACCGGAGCCCACACGGGAAAGGTTAAAATCAATATCTACTCAATTGTCCTTCATCCGGGCACTAACTTGAAACCGGATGACTTGGTCGCGATGGACAAAATTCTCGGCGAGCACAGGAAGGATATCTACAAAATTGCGACCATCGAGAACGGGAGAATTGCCAAAAACGGCACATTGAAGGACGAGCGTATGACCCCCGAACTTAGGGCTGAAGTCGCTGATGCCGAGGTCAAAGGCACGTCCCACCGGTCTCATCAGGTTTTCTGCGATCCGTGCGCGACCCACTTCAGACCAGGAGTCAAGAGGGACGACGACGCAAAGAAGCTAATTGCCGAGCTGACGCCGATCCTAGCCAAGTATCAGTAATACGGCTTCAGTTCACCAGATCAGACCGTTAACGAGCAGGCGGCTGTGCTTCGGGTGGGTACTGTTGCATTTTTCGTTAATCCTGGCGGTATCATGCCGCGACCTGCTGGGGGACCTTGGGCGCGGCGAGACGTGGTTGCCGCACTCGCTGGACCAGGTTTGGCACAAGTCGGAGGAATTTGTCTGCGACGCTCTCGGGATGTCTTTGCCTGACACAAATCCGTTTCACGCCACGATCGCGACCTATCTCCATAGCGCGGGCATCGAAGGTGGCTACGGATTCTTTGCGCCATCCGTGCCAAACAGTTCGAAGCTGGTCTTCGAGCTGCACTATGAAGATGGGCATGTCGAATACGATTTGCCACAAATCGAAAGCGCCTCGTCCGGCGCGAGATTCATCGGCCTGCTAGATAACATTGGCCAGATCGACTACGAACCGTTGCGACAAGCCATGCTCAAGATGCTCGCGTATTCCGCATGGCAGAACCATCCCGGCGCAATCAGCGTCCGCACCGTCTACGGCTATATCGATGAGCCAAGTCGGGTTGAGGCAGGACAGGGTAAAAAAGAATCTTACCATGTCTCGTACGTCTATGATTTCACTTTCCCTCGAGCATCCGGGGACTGATTTCCGTCCTAATCCGTTCCGGCAATTCCAACACAGGCTAATTGCATTCCTTTTTCATCCTTCGTCGGACCGCTGGTTAAGTCTCTTGCGTATCGGGATTGGAATACAGGTCATCTTGTATTGCCTTTCATTGCGTAGTGACTGGACCCATGTCTTCGCCCAAGGGACGGAAGGTTGGGTGAGCCGAGATATAATGGAAGCTGTTGCGAAAGTTCAGGCACCGCTTGTTCCGCGAATAGGTTGGCTTGTAACCGTCGGAAGCTATTTGGGCCTGGCCGAAGAAAAAACCCTCTCGCTTATCTGGTTTTGTTTGCTGGTCGCCGCGATTTTTCTGGTGATTGGTCTTTTCTCCAGGACTTCCGCAATCATTGCTTGGTTCTTGTATCTCACTGCCGTCAACAGCAGCGGGCTTGTGACTTACGGCGTGGATAATTTCACGAACATAGGATTGTTCTATCTGCTGGTTGCTCCTTTTCCCGACCGCATGTCACTCGACCGAGTTCTTTGGAAATCGCCGATCAAGAATCAACATCTTCACGGCTTCTTTCGCAGGGTGCTGCAGATCCATGTTTGTATCATCTATTTCTTTGGTGGACTCACGAAATGCCTCGGACCCGGATGGTGGACAGGCGAAAGCATGTGGATGGCGCTAACCCGGCCACCATTCAATGTTCTTCCCGTGTCCATAGTTGATTCCTGGCGAACCCTGCTGCCGCTAATTGGAATCGCTGTTTGTCTTTTGGAAATTGGCTATCCAGTTTTTATCTGGCCGAAGAAAACGCGGCTCATTTGGCTGCTTGCAATCATCGGAATGCACATCGGGATTGGGTTGATGATGGGGCTTTATCTCTTCGCGTTAATCATGATCATTTTGAATCTCGCTGCCTTTGGCCCGGAATTTATTTTCCGTCATGATCGATCAGAAAACTTCAGGTCCGCGACACTGGGCTAGGTCGTAGGGTGAAGCTAAATCGCCTCGCCCGGACAATAGATTGCTTCTCCCTAGATTGGAGAGAACTTCGTCCGGCACCTGCCGGAGAAGGATGTAAGGACTCTGTTACATGCAGATGGCTTTACCATTCCCAAACACCCAGGCGTTGCCAAAACAGCGTGATCTTGATACCAAAGTTCACCTCATGAGCCTCCCGGAATACGAGGCTTGGTTGGAACGCGACGGCGAACAACATCGTCTCGAGGGCAACTGCTCAATCGGGCGCGCGGCGCTAAACACGCTCGTAATCGATTCGCCAAAAGTTTCCCGCCTCCACTCCATTATTCACCTGGAAGAAAATGGCGCGTTCTGGCTGGTCGATTTAGGCAGCAGTAATGGCACTTTTCTCAATAAGAGACGTATTCACCAACCAGTCCGACTGCATGATGGCGATGAGATCAATATTGGCGGCAAGGCATTTGTTTTCCATCAGCCGCGCGGCAAGTCATCGGCCGAACTAAAAGCGAATGCTCTCTTAACCTTGCAGGAAGTGGAGAATATCGATTGTTGGTTGCTCGTCGCGGACATCAAGAATTTCACGCCGCTGAGCCGATCAATGATTAGCGGCGAACTCGCCGCGCTCGTCAGCACCTGGCTCGCCTCCTGCAAGAACATCATCGAACAGCATGAAGGCACCGTGAACAAATATCTTGGCGACGGCATTCTCGCCTATTGGCCGGATGAACCAGGCGCGGCAGATGATGTTGCGTCGGCGATCATCGATTTAAAAGTCGAACAAGCGCGAGAGAGACCGTCATTCCGATTCGTCGTGCACTTCGGCACCGTAGCGATTGGCGGTGTGCCTTCAACGAGAGAAGAAACGTTGATGGGTGGCGAGGTGAATCTTGTATTTCGATTGGAAAAACTCCTGGCATCATTGGGTGAGCCCTGCGCAATCAGCGACGTTGCACATGCTAAACTAGGTAAATCAATTTCATGCCGTTCCCTCGGTGAGCACGACCTAAAGGGATTCCAGCGCAAGCATCACCTGTTTGCCGTTTAATTCAGAGTCAGCGCTCGGACAGTTCGCGCGAACTTCGGGGCCGAATTTCCGGAGAAATTGTACGAAAATGCGACTGCTCGATTCACTCACTCCGAAAAATGAGCCGAGGTAAAGCTTGCCTAACAAACACGTAAATACCATAATTCGCGGCCGTGACCTCGGAAGTCGGCACCACGGCCGAAGACTTTCCGGCGCGGTTCACCACCACTCGCTGGAGCCTGGTGCTTTCTTGCGCGGACGGCCGCGCTACTGCTCAAACATCACGCGACGCCCTCAGCCAACTTTGTCAAATTTACTGGCGGCCGATTTTCGCCTTCATATGCCGGCACGGTTACTCGGTTCCGGATGCACAAGATCTCGCCCAGGATTTTTTTGTGACACTGCTTGAAGGCCATTTGCTGGAACGGGCGGACCCCAGCCGCGGCCGTTTCCGGTCGCTCCTGCTGAAAGCGCTGAAAAATTTTCTAAGCGACGCCAGAGACAAGCAACGCGCGCGCAAACGCGGCGGCGACGTGCAATTTATCCGCTGGGACGAATGGATGTCCGAATTGCCATCACAATTCTCGATCTCAGCGCGAGAATCGGAGACTTGGCCGGCCGAAAGGATTTTCGATGTGCGCTGGGCCGCGACTGTGGTCGAGCGGGCGCTGAGCCGACTCGCTGAAGAATGTGAGCGCCGTGGCCGGCGCCGCATTTTTGATGTTCTGAGCAGTGGCTTGGCGGCGGAACGCGAAGATGTCTCTTATGCGAATTTTTCCAAGACACTCGGCCTGCCCGAGACATCGGTGAAACGTTTGATCCACCAGCTGCGAAAACGATATCGCGCGCTTCTTCGTGAAGAAGTCGCTGACACCATCGAAAGACCCGAGGATCTGGAGGACGAGATGCGTTACCTCTGCGCGGCGTTAACCGCTACCCAGTAAGCAATGAAGTCCGTGGGGGTCATCAGCCTAGTCGGGTCGGAAGAGGAGTTGGTCGCGTGCCCCAATTGCGGATCGACATCACGCGTCGGGCGCGGCCTTTGCCTAAATTGCATGCTCTACCGCGGCTTCGGCGACGAGACCTGCGACGGCGACAGCTTGGAAAACGCGCTCGATGAAGTTGAGGTCCGAGATGCCGACTGGCGGCTAGGAAACTATCAAATCTTGGAAGAAATTGGCCGAGGCGGAATGGGCGTAATTTATCGTGCGCGCCAACGCCATTCCCGCCGCATCGTCGCGCTGAAACGAATTCTGGCGCATGACGCTGAATCCCACGACACCCTCGTGCGCTTTCGTCGCGAAGCTGAAGCGGCCGCAAGCCTCGATCATCCAAACATTCTTCCCATTTACGAAGTGAGCGAAGGCGAGGACGGACTGCCGTTTTTCAGCATGAAGTTCGCTACTGGCGGTAGCTTGTTAGAAAGCCAGGACGCCCTTCGCAATGATACACGTCGAGCAATCGCACTCATGGCGAAAGTCGCACGCGCAGTCGAATACGCACACAGCCGAGGAATCCTTCATCGCGATCTCAAGCCCGGAAATATTCTGCTCGACGGTCGTGGCGAGCCACTAGTATGCGACTTTGGTTTGGCGAAATGGCTCGACGAATCGAGCGATCTAACACGCACACTGACCATCTTCGGAACCCCTGGTTACATTGCACCCGAACAAGCGCACGGACCGGCAGCGAATCTAAAACCAACTGCGGATGTTTACAGTCTTGGCGCAATCTTGTTCGACCTGCTGGCTGGCCGCCCGCCGTTTCTTGGCGAGCACGCCCTCTCCGTCATCCATCAGGCAGCAGAAAAGCCGGCACCAAGATTGCGGTCAATCGTTCGTGAGATTGACCGTGATTTGGAAACAATCTGTTCACGCTGCCTGGAACGCGAACCAGTTGCGCGTTACGAGTCCGCGGGTGACCTTGCCCATGATCTCGAACAGTGGCTTGATGGCCGACCTGTTGTCGCTCGACCGGTCTCAGCCCCGGTGCGCATCTGGCGCTGGGCGCGTAGGAATCCAAAACTCGCGAGCAGTGTGGCCGGCTCCGTTTTGGGAGCGGCCGCTATCGTCATTTTCGCCAGCTTGACGTTGGGGCCTAACGCCCGGTTTCAACCGGTTCCTGCGATCGTCGCAAAAAGCATCGCCGTTTTACCATTTCAAAATTTGAGTGATGACAAAGCGAACACGAATTTCACAGACGGCGTTCATGACGAGATTCTAAACGATCTCGCGAAGGTGGCTGATCTCAAAGTCATCAGCCGCACCAGCGTAATGCAATACGGCAGCGGATCTGCCCGCAATCTGCGAGAGATTAGCCGGCAACTCGGGGTTGCGCATATCGTGGAGGGGACCGTGCAGCGCATGGGCGATCGAGTCCGGGTGAGCGCCCAGCTGATTGACGCAAGAACTGATTCGCACTTATGGGCTGAACATTACGATCGAGATTTGGCCGACGTATTTGCGATCGAGAGCGAACTTGCTCAACAAATCGTATCCAAACTCCAGGCTAAAATATCTCCGAAGGAAAAGGTAGCGATTGAGCAACAACCCACTCGTGACCTCATTGCCTACGGATTTTATGAACGCGCAAAGAGTCTGATCGAAGGCACGCCAAATGTTAGGTCAAAACAAGACCTTTTGGAGGCGCTGGGATTATTGGAGAACGCAATCGCCCGAGACCCGACCTTTGTCCGGGCTCACTATCAGTTGGTCACCGCGAATGACCTCCTGTACGCCGATGGACTCGATCGCACGCCAGCCAGATTGGAGCAGGCTGATCAGGCCTTAAAAACGCTATTGACCATGGCGGCTGATTCCGGCGAGGCCCATCTGGCACTGGCCCAACATCGTTACTGGGGTTATCGCGATTACGAAAATGCCCGGCGGGAGCTGGAAATAGCCAAACATATTTTCCCTAACGATCCGCTGGTTTTTGTGCTGGCTGCTTTCATTGACCGCCGACAAGGGCGTTGGGAGGAATCCATAACTGAATTCGAGCGCGCAGCCGAACTGGACCCCCGAAACGTTTCCACGCTCAAGCAACTCTCGCTTACTTATGAGATGATCCGGCGTATGAATGATGCCGCGACCACTTTGAATAGAGTGCTCGCGATCGTGCCGAACGATGTTGTGACCCAGATCCATCGCACAATGCTCGATCTTAAATTCAGGGCAGATTCGCGGCCTTGTCACGCCGCTATTCAGTCGGCCCTTCGCAAAGACCCGAGCATCGCGCAAAGCATTTCTGGTTCTTGCATTTATTTGGCGCTATGTGAGCGCGATCGTAACGCCGGGAACCGGGCACTTTCCTCGTTGACTGACGATGGGTGCAGCGATTCAGGGATACCATTCCCGCGCAGCTGGTGCGAAGGCTTGATCACAAGCCTCGGTGGTGACAATGAAGCAGCCCATAACGCATTCAGCCGCGCCCGGGCTGAAGTTGAATATAGGCTCGAGGCGCAACCGAACTATCCCGAAGCATTGTGCGCATTGGGAATGATTGACGCCGCTTTAGGCAAGAAGACGGAAGCCATTAAGGAAGGCCGCCGCGCCGTAGATCTATGTCCAATTAGTAAAGACGCACTCGAGGGCGCGATCCTTAGCCAATATTTGGCGGCCATTTATGCGTTAACCGGAGAGAAACAGTCCGCTCTCGAGCAGCTCGAAATGGTTGCGCGAATTCCCGCTGGTGTGCGCTATGGCGAGTTACGGTTGGAACCGTTTTGGGATTCGCTCCGCGGTGATCCTCGGTTTGAGAGGATTGTTGCTTCCCTGGCCCCGAACGCAAAAAAGCCATAGCTTGTTACTTGGAATCGAACGCTACGGCAGTTCGCTGCGCAACGCTTCAATCTTCTCGCCCGTGTCTTTGCGTCGTTTCATGACTCTAGCATTGCCACTTATTGGGGGCGCCCAATAACAGGGATATTTTCTTTGAAACCTGCGGCCAGGTTTTCCGGAGAAGTTTGTGACGACTCAAGTATGATAAGATCGGGCAATTCAGAAGAGAAAGCGCTTGCGGTTCGCTATCGCAGCGCATTTAATCGGAACTTCCCCTTGAATCATCTCTTCCGCACTGCGGCGATCTTGGTCTGCTTAAAGCGACTGAGGGACCGATTAGGTGATACGGAAGCGAACGTTATTAAGGTGATGATTCTCGTAACGCTTTGTGTGCTGTTGCGAGATTCCGCGATGTGCTCTGACAAGGGCAACACCGCGGACCTCTCACCTTACATAAGATACGGGATTCCACAGAAAGCGGGAGAGCCTTTCTGGAAAGACGGAAAAATAGGGGGAGGCATCGAGGAGAAAGAGCAACAAATTCCGTACCGAGAGTATGAAGATAGGGACTGGAACAATCCTCCTCTTAAATTCCTCGAGTTGATCAACGAGGCTGTTCGGCGCAATCCCTCGACTCATCAGAACTGGGAACTGGCAAACATGCAGGCGGCGACCTGGCTCGCGGCCAAAGGCGCGTACTGGCCGACCGTCACTTTCGAGGGTGGGGCCAAGCCGACCTTCACTCGAAGAGACGATTTCAATAACAGCACCACGATTGGGGAAACGCGCGTTCTCGAAGTAGACTATCCTCCTACTCTGGCCGCAAAATATCTATTGCTTGATTTCGGTGGACGGCAAGGGGGCATCGATGCCGTACGATTTAATCTGCTTGCGTCGCAGTTTGCGATCAACCAGGCGTTACAAACCGTCGTGCTCCAGGTAATGAAAAGTTACTATGCCCTCCAACAGGCAAACGAAAGTGTGAGAATCGCGGACAGGTCATTCAGAGCTACCTCTGAAGAAGTGACGCAAATTGGTCTAGATTTGAAAGAGACGCAGCGCCGGCTCAAAGAGCTGGAGACGAATCCTAGCGATAGCAAAATTATGGAGCTTCTTAAGGAGGAATCGTCTGATTCCCAAGGGAGCAAGGATAACCAATTCAGCGCGATGACCCAGGAAGAAAAGGCGCAGGCTGCTAGCCAAATGCTGCAATACAAAGGCACATTCTTGACGGAGCAATTGAGGTTAGCCTTGCCGAACAATCTCTCATTCGAATTAAGTCAGGCTGCCGCCCATAGTGCTGTTCGGACTGCCAATATTCAACTTTCTGCGAGCGTGGGACTGCCAGGAGACATCATCCTTAACGTGGTTCCCTGGGACAAGGACAACCCGCCCAAAAGAAATCTGGCCAATACCGCACGTCAATTGATTAACTTAGCGCTTCGCAGCAGGCCGGACATCGCTAATAAGTACGCTTCTTATCAGTCCGCGGTAGCTTCCGCACGTCAGGCGCGGTCGAATATTTATCCGACACTCAATGCGACGTTTACAGGTTCGACAACGGAAGCGAATACAAAGGTGTGGAAAGATGATTTGACGAGCTCCACAACACACACAGTTGGGCGTTTAGATAATTTGTCAGGCGGAGTGATTGTAAGCGTTCCGGTCTTCGATGGCTTCATGCTTGTAAACAAGGCTCGGGCCGCACGCCGGGCAGCTGCGGCCGCTAAAGCGGATCTTGCCAACAACGAATTAGGCGCAATAGCCGACGTAGCTGCAAACCTAGAAGCCTATAATTCAGCTCTAGAGCAATATGAGATTGCCGGAAGGCTGCAAGAAAATGCACGCCAAGCCTTTGAGACAGCCAAGATTAGTTACGGCGAAGAATACCCAAAGCAAGTGAAGGCATATCAGCAGTCAACGACGGATGAACAAAGGTCCGAGCCTCGGACCAAGATGATTACTCTGTTAAACAGTCTTTTAAACGCTCAAACCGGGAGAGACACCGCGGAGCAAGCGCGTTTGCAAGCGACGCTGAATGTTTTCACATCTTCATTCCAACTCACCAACTCCGTGGGCGCGCTGCTTCCAATTGTTTTCGTCAAGGACAAGGTTCCATCAGTTCTTGACATTCCAGTGCCCAACTCGCCGACGAAAAACTAAATAGGTCGACAGTCCGATCGAGGGTTACTAAGGGATTCAGCCATTGTTTTCTTTGATTTACTCTCGTCCCCGAGCCGGGGGCAAACCACGTTTACTATTCCAACGGCGAACGCGAGGGCAGCTAACGACCACTGTAAAGGAAAATAGCGCTGCGAGAGCTGACGGATATAACCTGATAAATGGTTCACTCGTTAGGTTCTCGGGAATTGCTGAAGCGAAGTTCGCAAAATCCCAGGCGAATCACGAATTAACACTAATGGACACCCAGCGAGCTTTAGCGGATCAGCAATCCTTTGCAGGCGAGACGCCTGCCGCCACAGATCAAAGTGCGAAGAAAGTCTTAAGTCGTTTCAGGAAATTCGCAGTGTATTCGCGCTGTTTTGCAGCCTGATCGGCGCTGGATGTCGTCGCGTCTTTTACGATTCCTTCGGTTTCCATTTTGCGCGTAGCCAATAGTTCGCTCAGTTGTTTCAAACAATCGGGCGATTCGCGAATCACTTCGCCCATCACGTCCTTGCCAATCTCCATCACGTAGCAATCGCCTTCGGCTCGCACTGTTGCGCTTCGTTTCTCGCCGGTGAGCAGCGACATCTCACCGAAACAATCGCCCGAACGCAACGTCGCTACCGGGATTGTCGATCCATTCTTTGCTACCGAAACCTGGGCCGCACCGCGCAAAAGAATAAACATCGAATTACCCTCCTGGCCTTCTTCGACCACACGCTCGCCCCGGCCAAAGTGATTTAGCTCCGACTGTTTGACCAAATTATCAATCTGCGTGTCGGACAAACAATGGAAAAGCGGTTCGCCGCGCAGGATGGCGCGGGCTTCTTCATGCCCTTCCGGAATCGGTGTCGGCGCCCGCCGTTCCAGGTGCAATGTCCGAATCGGGAACGGAACCGTGATCCGCTGGCGTTTCAATTCGTACCAAACATTCGTGCGAACCGCGTCGTTGATCTCGTTGATGCGCGCGTGATTGCCCATGTAAAACTTAATCTCGTAAGTGACAGCGTGATCCGCGAAATCAACCAGGAAAACTTTGACCGGCGGATTAGGGAGAACACCATGGGCATTCGTGGCCGCGCGCGAGAGCGCGTCTTTCACCCGATTCGGCGGGACGTTGTAATCTACTCCGATGCGAATCCGCATCGCATGGACTTCGGTCGGGTAATGAAGGTTAACGATCGTGCTCTTGACGATCTCGTTGTTCGGAATGTCGAGGTAGATCGTGTCGTTGGTGCAAATGCGGGTGGAACGCCAGTTGATCTCACGCACCTCGCCGTAGGTCTCGCCGATCTTCAGCCAGTCCCCGACTTTGTAGGGCCGATTGAGTTGGATCGACATTCCAGCGATGATCCCCGCGAAAAAATTCTGCCCGGCGAATCCGAGAATGATCGCCACCACCCCTGACCCGGCGAGCAAGCCCTTCAATTGAGTTTCAGCGTGGTAGCCGACGCTGAGCACCAACAGGAGCGCGATCAAGAAGATGAGCCCGCCGATTACCTCGCGCAGAAAATGCGGAATGGTCGTCTGTTTGCGCTTTTCGAAATACCAATCCCAAACGTAACGATTGATCAGCGCGACTACGAGCGCTGTGCTCAACAAGATTGCGGCTGCGCCAACATGGTTCCGCCAGTCTGCCTGCACACCGTAAACGGCGAGCGCGACGTAAAACGCCAGCGACAGGCAAAAAAGTTGATAAAGCATTCCGAGTTGAACGCCGGCGCCGCGTTTGAGAAGACGACCGAAGCTCAACGCGATAAAAAAAGTGCCGATAAAGGCGCCCACGGTGAGCGCGGCCCGCTGCGTGTCGAACAAAATGGCGAACATCAGCTAATCGCCGCGAATCATAACCTCTCGATCAGGCGCCGACAAGGTTGTAGGTGCCGCCGTCCCTGGCGGCAGATTCAGTCGCGCGACTTCTTCTTCAGCTCGTCGAGGCGCCGGATGATGTCGCTCAGGAGAAGCTCGTTCTTGAGATTCACTTGATAATCAAGATTCGCCCGCAACCGGTCCTTATGCGACTGACGGTTCTGCGACATCATAATGATCGGCGCCTGCAAGGCGGCTAACATGTTCAATCCCGTGCTGAGAAGCAGAAAAGGATAAGGATCGAAAGCGCGGGTTACCAGAATCCAAGTGTTTATTGCGACCCAAAGCAATAGAAACGCCATAAACGTGATGATAAATTTCCAGCTCCCGCCGAACTCCGCGATTCTGTCGGCAAGCCGGTCCGCTACCGTCAGTCGCGCTTCCTCTTCCTGATTAACGTTCCGCGAAACGCGATGGCGCAACAGATCGTCCGTTCGTCGCAACCGCGCGGTCAGCGCCGTAAGAAGTTCCAACGTCACCCGAGGATCGCTTCGCATAAACGATAGGAAATCGTCGCGAGTCAGCTTTGCTAATCGCGCATCTTCCGTCGCGATCGCGTTGGCAGAGCGACCCTGACCGTCGAGCATCGCCATCTCGCCAAAAAAATCTCCCGGCCCGAGCTCGGCCAGTGTCACCATCGCACCATCGGCGTCGGTGATGCTGATCTGCACCTTGCCAACATCGACCAAATACATCGCGTCGCCGGGATCGCCGGTGCGGAAGATTGTGGCCGATCGCGGATAGTCATGGATCGTCAGGTATTCGCCAAGCTCTGCCGTCGCTTGGGAATCGAGCGATGAAAATAACGGAACCGAACGTAAAACCGCAACGTCCATGACCCGGCATTATAAGCACGTTGGGCGTCGCCTTGGAAGCCGCGCGTTTCCTCTGTAGCGGCGGTCTATGACCCGACCACTCACAACTTCGGCGGCGAAATCACCAGCCACGCCCATCCGGCCAGAAAACACACTCCGCCGATCGGCGTGATCGCGCCTAACCAGCGAACGTTCGTCACGCCCATCACATACAAGCTTCCGCCGAAAATAATGATGCCGGCAAACAGCAGCCACCACGCGCCGCGATTTGTTGGTCCAAAAAGTGCCAGAACGAAGAGCGCGGTCGCGTGGATAAAATGATAAAGCACCGCCTTGTTCCAAACATCGGTTAGGCCATGTGTTTCCAGCGTCGGCTTTAACCAATGCGCACCAAATGCTCCCAGAGCCACCGCCAGAAACCACAACCCAGCCGCGATTCGAACCATTGCCACACGCCAAAGTGGCACTGCTACTGGCGGAAAAAAGTAATTTCGCTTTGCGCCGTCAAAAGAAATTTGCGTGTCGGGCCTAACGGACACGGATCGTTGCGGCTTCCTCAG
>DATMQC010000131.1:0-3171 GCA_035567275.1 Chthoniobacterales bacterium
CCACAAAAGATCACGTTTGCTGAAATGCGCTCCGCCCGGCGTGCGCGGCGTGCTGATCTACTGCAAACCCATAGCCGTACGATGAGACTATCGGATC
Source organism: Chthoniobacterales bacterium (assembly GCA_035567275.1). Taxonomy (GTDB): domain Bacteria; phylum Verrucomicrobiota; class Verrucomicrobiia; order Chthoniobacterales; family JAFAMB01; genus DASZHC01. The sequence continues at coordinate 98 of DATMQC010000131.1, forward strand.
ATCCTGCCCACGCAAGCGCCGGCAGAGACGACGTGAATATCTTAAAAAACATCCAGGGGAGGATGAGGAAAAGCAGCATATGCTACCTCGCTGTGCCAGTTGCCCATTTTCCGTTGCCTGCTTGATACTAATACCTGAGTCGCTGCCACGATGCGCGCGGGAGGATTGGGGCTTATGGCTGATCGAGGCTGGGACCGTCCCTTCGACGATCCGATCCCGCTGCCTCGCGGTCGCCTTCAGGACGCCGGCACTTACATCACGAAGCTTCCGAACCGGAGCACGAGGCGCCAGAGTGGCAAGCCGAGATGAAAGCCTTGATACCGGTCGCGGAATCCGTTGGACCGACAAATTTGCGCGGATTGGCGTCATGCGGGCGTTAAATCGCCACGTCGAGCGCGTGTTCAGTCCTGACCGCAAAGAACATCATTGGGGCAGGCGACAGTTGGCGCGAGATCGCTAACCCATTGACTCAACCGGGGCAAATAGACTGGAATAGCTCACCTCTTACGGGTGAGTAGTCATGAAAGCTGAATTGCTAATCTTGAACGGTCAGGTCTTGGAAGAGAAAGATTGGCCTGACGACTATACCCCCGATGCGATGAAGCATGACGCCTTAACGCTTCTGCGCAAATATTGGGAGCCCGCAGGGGGTAAACTCGTAAAGAAACACGATCCCTACGCTTACGCTGTGCGCGTCGTGAATAATGGGCAACCACTCTTCTGGACCATAACCCAGCTTGCCCAAGAACTCGGCGTGGAACCGCCGTAATCCCTCAACCCCCCGGCCTGACGTGCCCTGCCATCTACGGCCGTAGCTCCCATTTCCTCATTGGTGGCGAGGCCGTCATTCTTGGTGTCGATGGCCGATCAGACTTCGATGCGCTGCATTTCGGAAAGCATAACGAGGAAGTTCAGCTTTACCCCATCGGTTGCCATATTGGGTGAAGCTGAAAAACCCGTATCGCCGGCGATGAACCGGTCTGGCATTCGCTGGTGACGTTCGACGGCTGCGTCGAGAGTATGACCTCCGCGACGGCTAAGCGCCCTCAGAAACGCATTCTTGCCGAAATGCGCCGGCGTGCGCGGCTTTGCTGCCAAGCTTGCAGGCGACGTGGATCCAAGACCCCCGACGCCAGGCAAGGCCGCTGGGCGACGCGCGAACGGATATTCTGATCAACCCTTGGTCACCACCGGGGCCGCGACTGGGTACTTGCCCACTGGGCTCTTGCCGACGGGATATTTGCCTACGGGATATTTGCCAACCGGCGCCGGCGCAGCGGGGACCGGCTGAGGCCGTGGGAGGTCGGCAGCAACTGCGGTTCCCACGAAAGCGAGAGAAGCGACACCTAGGATCACGAATTTCAACATCGAATTCCCCTGTGAATCAAGATATCTCGGAATCAACATGATGCAGATGGAAAGACCGTGACGCTCGCCACAGCGGAGACGAATCGACTGTGGAATTGGCGGTCCCGACAGCCGTTTTTTGTCAGACGTTGCGAAAATGCCACTGAATTTGAGACATTGGGTTCCCAGGTCGCTTTCGTAGTCCCGCAAATAGGTCTGTGTTTTCCCGATCCCCGGGACGACCATATCTGCATTACGTCGTCCTATGGACCTGGATGCCGCAGAGTTGGCGCTGTCCACAATACCATTTTCGGACCAGGCAGGTCCGAAAGGTGCCAAAGACTATCTTCGGAGGCGGAGCTGGCGGCAAAGCCGATCCATAACTTGGTGCAGCACTTCCATCTCTTCGAGAAGGTTGGTTGCTCGCTTGCGCTCGTCCGAGTCAGGAACGAAAGAATTCGCCAAATTTCTGTAATCTTTCATCCGATCTCGGCTCTCTGCGAGCCTTTTCTCGGCAAGCGCGACAAAATCCTCTCCGGCGATCATAGGCAAATACCCTGGCAATGCATTTCCAGCAGGCTCGGGGCAACCAGACGCGCAATTAGTTATGTTACGAGAGGAAACGATCATTGATCTATCTCAACCCACCGCGTGACTGATTGTCGCGAAGTGTTTGTCCACTCCCGATGCCAGCTGCGCAAGCTGAACCTTGTCGTGAAGGACAATCTCTCGGTGGGATTTGTCGGGATAGCCGAGGATTCCCCAATCCCGAAGCGTCGAAAAACATCGCGTAACTGTTTCGTGGGTCAGGCCGAGATAGTCGGCAATATCGACACGGCGCATGGGAAGAACCAAGACCTTGGGGGATCGCAGGCGCCGATCCATTTCTGTAAAAAAAGTCGCGACCCTCTCAAGGGCGTTTTGCCGGCCCAACAGCAGAACATGGCTCTCCGCACGTTCAAGACTCCCGGCAATAAGCTTCAACAATTCCTTGCTAGAAAAACCGCTCGCTTCTGAATCTCCGTGAAATAAACGCTCCTGTTTCGCAATCCGAACTCGCGTTTCACGGATCGCCTCGGCGGTGAAGCGATAAAAGTAACCGCTTTCAATCCCAAAAACATCGCCCGGTAAATGGAAGGCTCCTATCTGACGGCGACCATCTGACAATAGCTTGAAGGTCCGAACGGCCCCAGACGTGATCTGGTATACGTAATGCGCGGGCTCTCCCTCCCCAAAGATTTCGTTATCTCGACGATAGGAAAAATTACTCCATAATGTCTGCTTGCCTCGCGGGGCTTTCGGATCGCTACGCGAACCAGCCATCTGAAGCATGGTACCCTCCCCAAACGCCAAACACACGCGCCCGCTAATGGGCAAGCGTTGTCGATTCCAAGGCTCCGGAATTAGCGGGTCAAGATACGTCGTCTCCGAGCGACAAAGGTTCAAATACTTGTAGAAACTTCGGAAGTTGTCGGCTTCATTCGCGGGAAGGCTCAAAACTAGAGAGTTGATGATCGATAATCGCGCGTGCTTTGGTCAAGGCTTCTTTCTTGAGGGTTGCGGAGACACTATCTGGCTGCGTGGGTAAAAGATTAGAGCCAGGATAAATATTAACTCGCCATCCGCGCGCGCGTTGGGCAGAACTCAACATGTAGCCTCGGTACTCAGTAACTTCGCTGGCTTGTGGCATGAGTGTGCGCTCCCATGGGACTGCAAAACTCAATTTG
>DATMQC010000132.1:0-3008 GCA_035567275.1 Chthoniobacterales bacterium
GGATGCGGCAGTTGAAGGGGCGATTATATCCAAATACCGTAACGCCGGTCAGACATGCGTCTGCGCGAACCGGCTTTATGTCCAGGCTGGCGTTTATGACGCCTTTGCGGAGAAACTCGTCGCCGCGGTTGCGAAGCTTAAAGTTGGCAACGGCTTTGAGCCTGGAGTTCAACAAGGTCCTTTGATCGATCATGCCGCCGTGGAGAAAGTGGAGGAACACATTCAAGACGCCGTTTCGAAAGGCGGCCATGTGCTTCTCGGCGGCAAGCGACATGCGCTTGGTCAGACATTCTTTGAGCCAACTGTGTTGGCGGATGTTACTCCGCAGATGAAGGTCGCCAAAGAAGAGACCTTTGGTCCGCTGGCGCCGCTGTTTCGGTTCCAGACAGATGAGCAGGCGATCGAAATGGCCAACGATACCGAATTTGGACTCGCGAGCTACTTCTATAGCCGCGATATCGGCCGGATCTGGCGGGCGGCCGAGGGCCTTGAATGTGGCATGGTGGGCATCAACACGGGTTTGATCTCGAACGAAGTTGCGCCGTTTGGTGGCGTGAAACAGTCGGGGCTTGGCCGTGAAGGTTCCCACTACGGCATCGATGAATTCGTGGAGATAAAATACCTCTGCTTTGGCGGGCTCGACAGGTAGCGAGGCCGCCTCGCCCAACCGGTGCTGCTCCCAATGCCACCTGATACCCCTTACATCTCGCTGGTCCGAGGTGCGGCCTCGCTTGGTACCTATGATTAAGATAGCAAATGCTCCCTGCTCCTGGGGCGCGCTCGAATTCGACCTGGAAGGTGAAGCTCCTGACTACGTTCAAGTGCTGAACGAAATCGCTGAGACGGGTTACGCGGGAACCGAATTGGGAGACTGGGGGTTCATGCCGACCGAGCCCGAAAAACTTTCCCAGGAAATCCACGGACGAAATCTCGTACTGCTTGGCGCATTTGTGCCAGTGTTTCTCAAAGATCCGGCTTCTCATCGGGCCGGCATTGAGGTCGCCGTGCGCACGGCGCGTTTGTTGGCCGCAGTGGAGGGTAGCCTGCCCTTTATTGTCCTTGCGGACGAGAATGGCAGGGTCCCGGAGCGTACGAAGAATGCGGGACGTGTCACTCCGGAAATGGGCCTGAACGATGCGGAATGGCAGGTCTATGCCGAAGGCGCGATGAAAGTTGCCGAGGCAGTTAAAAAAGAAACCGGCCTTCGCACCGCTTTCCATCATCACTGCGCGGGTTACGTAGAGACCCCGGCTGAGATTGCTAAGCTGATGTCGCTGACCGACCCTCGTGTTCTCGGTCTCGTATTCGATTGCGGCCACTATCGCTTTGGTGGCGGAGACGCCATAGAGGGGCTGCGCAAATACGGCGACCGAGTATGGCACTTTCACTTCAAGGATTATCACCCCGGCGTTGGCAGGCAGGTCGCCGAAAATGGCTGGGAGTACTTTCAGGCTGTCAGAAAGGGTGTTTTCTGTGAGCTGGGCAAGGGTGAGGTTGACTTCCCGTCGCTTATGAAGGAGTTGCAGAAACTCGCCTACGAAGGCTGGGGCGTCGTGGAACAAGATATTCTTCCAGGAATGGGAAAGCCGAAGGAATCAGCTAAACGCAATCGGGAATATATTCGCTCGCTCGGCTATTGATTCGGATTTTGAGGCGGCTCCTTACCATCTCTATGTGGAGGGATGTCAGGGTCCGATCGAGGTTTCCCGAGTGCCGACGTAAGAAGGGACTGCCGACGTAGAAGGGACAGGTCACCAAAAAGGTTTCCGGAGTACCGATGCAGAAGGGACACACCGATGTAGAAGGGACAGGTCACCAAGTTACAAAAGGATGCAATCGTTGGTGGTGTTGAACTGAGGCAGCGCGTTCAAACTCCGCCTCGTGCATACGCCAGTTGTAGCGTGTGCGCCAGTGCTCAGCCAGTTCCTTCAAGTAGCCGACTGGCACACCGCGCTCCCATCCTACCCCGGGCAATTCGTCAGGCCAGCGGGTGTGGTTCAGGCGCTCATTGAGATCGTCCAGGTCGGACTGCGGGACTTGGATGCGGAACGGATGGATGTCGGAGAAAGACAAGGTCGGCTCCTTGTTTGCCACAGTTTGCTGTTTTCGTCGCATGTCGTCTCTTTCAGAACGCTTTCACCTAGCCGCCGTCCACCGCGACGGTGGACTCCTTTAAGGCGGTGGCAAAACCCTTGACCGTCGGCCTTGAACCGTGCGAAGCCCATCAGCTTGGCAAGGGACATTAACACAAACGGCAACGTTGTAACAACAAAAGCCCGTGGCCCTTGGAATATTTGACCTGTCCCTCTTGATCCTCTCTATTTCGTCTTGTTAGCTACGACCTCGCCAGCAGTAATTTCAGCTTGACCTAACAGGACTGAGAGTCCTTCCTTAACCCAGCCCGCGGCTACTCTATTCGATTCCTCCGCTCCTTCCTTCGTTTCAAAAATGCTAACCGATGCCAGAACGCCTTCTGCGGTATCGACAAGGTAATAGGCCAAAAAGCCAGGGATCTTGTCGATGAGAGCGACAAATTCCTCGTTAACCAATCGAGTTACTGCCGGGGCTGAGTCGGTCTTATATTTTCGAATGCTGACATGCATAGATCGTTCTTTCTCTATATTTGATGGATCGGCCCGGAAGAGTACCCGTCCGCCCTAGTGCACCGTCTCGCATACAATGATGGGCCGTCGGCAAGGCGCGAGGATGGCGCATATCTAAATCGATACGTAATCGACGAGCAACGCGGCCGCCGGCCCATTTTAAACGCAACCCTCCGGGCCGCGGCCAGTTGGCTGTTTTTCCGCGTTGCTCGCTCGACCCGTCCCGCTCCATTTTTGCGCCGACTGCGGAATGGCCATACAAGCAAGAGGCAAAAATGGGGCGGGATGGGCGCTTCGCTCGCGCCTTGAAAAACAGCCAACTGACCAGCGGCGACATCACCACTATATGCGAGACGGTGCACTAGGAGCCTGTATACCGGAAATCCTATGTCGGTCCAAGACAAT
>DATMQC010000133.1:0-20530 GCA_035567275.1 Chthoniobacterales bacterium
GATCCCTTTGATCAATTCGAAAGATGAGGTAACGCTCAAAATCGCTCAGATTAATGACACCCTTGGCGCCAATGTAAATATTTCCGGAAACCAGGTCCCAATCGTCAATAGCCAGCGCTTGACCACCACAGTAACGATCCCGAGCGGCGCAACCGTAATTCTGGGCGGGCTCATCCAGGATAAGATTACTAAAGATAGCAGCGGGATCCCCTACCTGATGGACGCGCCGTGGCTCGGGAATTTGTTCAAGTATACTACGAACACCCGCGAACGAGACGAGTTGCTGGTTTTCATCCAACCAACCGTCGTTAATGATGATGTCCAGACGCTGCGAGCCAGCCTGAAAGAGGAGCGACGAACTAAAATTGGAGCCGACGCCTATCAGTTTGCTCATCCTTCCGATGATGACGGACCGCCGCCTGCTGCTCCGGTGAAGAAGAAGAAGAAGGGACTCTCAAAAGAGTACTGATTAGCCCGGAAATTTCACAAGCTAAAGCGCTCGTGAGATTTTCGCGCTTTAGTTAGAGTCGCTTAGAAAGCGGCTCGGGTGGAAGATTGGATTTAAATTGGAAGGAAACAGGGTGTGGGCTCCTTCCCAGGTTTTCTGAGCAATGCAGGCTGACGGCCGCTAAACAGACGCTTCCAAGCCCGATAAAGCGGATCGCCACACCCCTTAATATGGCCTCTGCGCATGTGCGGGAGGCTGTAGGAAGCGTTTTGATTACTTCCGGCGTGAATCTACCTGATCATGGCCTATGCGCGGTTGTGGGTGAGTTGTGCAACGCGTGTTTATTTACTACGAACGCCTGCCAGCCTGGGATGGGTAAGTGACCGGGATCATTCCGTTAACCAACGACTTGTCGGGCTCAACGGGTAACGGTGGTTGATTATGTCCCTCTGGCGCGCCTTGAATGCCGGCCAAAAGCGCAGCCTGAAGCGTCTTCCCAAAACCCCAGCTGGTGATGACCTTGGTCGGCGTAAGGGTGGCGTCAAGAAGCTCTTGAACGCTCGAGGCCTGGAAAGTTCGTGGGTTATCGATCGGCGAGTTATTCGGAACGACGTCGTAGCCCTTCATCAGCTCAATTTTTGGAATGCTCATTTGAAACGTAGTGCTTTTACTTAGGTTAGCTTGAATTTCAAGTTAGCTTGAAGATACTCAATTGCTCGCGTATAATCAATCACTCACTTTCATGATCAGCATTGAGACACAAAAGAACCCAGCAGCTGTTGAGCTTGGCCGATTGGGCGGCCTAAAGGGCGGGAGAGCAACTGCGGAAGCCAGAAGTCCGCAAGAACGCTCGGAAGCGGCTAGGCGCGCCGTCAACGCCAGGTGGGAAAAGTACAGAGAAGAGAAAAAGCTAATCCGGCAGACGTAAACACTCCATAAACAAAATGTTACCAAATTCAAATCAGCAAATGGCGATTAACTTAGCTCGGCTGCGCCAGCAAGACGACCAGGAGCGTGAACGACGGCGCGAGGAGCAAGCCCGAGAAGCGGCCAGGATTGCGGCCGAAGCTGCGGCGAACACGCCAGAAGCTCTTTTTGCCCAGCGTACTGCTGAAATCAATGAAGCAATTGCCAAGCAACAGGCGATTGAGCGCGCGAATTTCGATGCCCAGGCCAGAGCGAAAGCCGCGCGAGACGCCGAGTTGATGCTGATTGGCGACCAGTTGGCCGAACGGCTGGCCCCGGTCATTACGGCAGCGATCGCGGCCGGGTTCGCACAACTCAAAGACGACCAACACACAGAGAAAGAAACGTAGTTATGATAGTTCCAAACGTAGGTGATTCGGTGAACGTTTTAATAGTTCCTTCCCACAGCCCCACAACCGCTACGATAGTCAGTGTGGATGCCTGGCGCCACCAATGCGTCGTCACGCACGTTTCTGGTGCCCTTAATGGCAAAACGAGCACCATGCATCTGGATCATGTTCGCGCTTTGAACGACTTCCAGGCGCCTCGTGTGGTCGGCACGGGCTGGACCTAACCTTATGATCGATCAAATCCAAGAATTTACCCGCGGCACGCATAACCATATGGTCAAAGTCGCCGACGTCGCCAAGGCCGCCGCCAAAGCCTCGTCCGATCCCGATGAAAAAACCCTCACTTCCTACATTGCCCAACTGGGCGATCCTGATAGCCCCGGTGAGGATTACGGCAATAGCGATGCGCTCACAGACAGCCATGCGCTGGGCGCGCACTTAGCACTTTGCAAAATCGCCGAGATGCAATGCGATCATGACAAGCTAGGGCGACATCTCGACCAGGCGTTAACCTATCACAGCCAATTGCACGGCGCGCTCCACGCCGCAGCCGCGAGAGCGTCAGAGCTTGACCCGATGCGCATTCGGGAAGAGCAGGAGGATTAGAAAACTTTTCCGGGAGTGGACGAATGATACGCGGGGAGATCCCGCGCGAATAGGCTGAGCGCTTTAGCCCATATGTGAAACAAAGTCCGCTTCCGGGAACCAAAAGAAGGCCCGCAACACATCGCGTGCGCGGGCCAGCCGTTTTTTTATACCCAATATTTCTCGCCCAGAACCTAATCGCGAAGCGGCTCTAGAGCAACTTTAAGCGAACGAAATTCCAAGCTCAAACACGCCGTCGGGTTTGTTAACCGGTTCGGAGAAATAGCAGCCTCTAAAATCGTTACCAATAATCACTCGCCGTTGGGCTCCGCGCATTGCTTCCTTGGTCACAGTCCCATTCGGGCCGGGCACGAATATCGCAACCTGCAGCCCGAAAAAAGCCTGCCATTCCAACAACACAGCGCGCCGCCGCCATTCGTATGGTTCGATCAGGCTGCCAAGCGTGAGATAGTTCGACAACCAGGTCATCGCGCCGACCCCGCTCGGATAAGAATAGCAGAGCGCAGCCCAGGAGCCGTCTTGCGGTCGTAGCCGTGGAAGGTTAGCCGACGGTCCAGCGTTCAACCATCCTTCGGCCATGATCCGGGCTTGCTCCTCATGGCCCTGAATCCCTAACTGAACGCCAGCAAGTGGATGAATTAATCGCTGCGGCTGGTGACGTCTGACGCCTCCGTTGCCCCAATGCTGGCCAGCTCGTCGGCCGCGTTCTACGTCGCTCAGACCCTCAATGAGTTGTTTTAACTGCTCGTCCATTGTTGTATCTCGCTTCGTACTCCTCTCGGTGCTGCGCCCGCAAAATCGGCTCGTGCCACCGCGGATGTCTCGCGACCTCTTGGCCGTCCAGAAACTCCACCAGCTCGTCGCCTATCTTCTCCAAACGCCAATCTTCCGTATACGGAGTAGAATCCGGATTAAAATGTCCCATCTCTTGCGATCCGCTTTCACCAATCACATTCTGCAGGTAGCTGCCGTCGGACAAGTACAACCGCGGCACCACTCGCTCATGCGGCAGGTTGCCCCGGAAAAAACCGGGCGCATCGTTGCGGCCGACCCACGCCCGTTTTACCACCGTAAATAGTTCCGCAACCGCATACGTTACGGCGTCCGGAACATCATCGTGATTGGCGACCGGGAACCCAAAAATCTCGTTTTCCGCCTCTACATCAAGGTCGGTTGCGTGATAGATCTCGCCGCAATGGTAGTAGGTGTGGATCGCTTCCCATCTTGTGATCTTATCAGCCTCCGGCCGAATAGGCTTGACCGGCATGAAGTCAGCCAATTGTTGCACAACTAGCTTTGAAAAACTTACCTCTTCAACCACAACAATGTTCGGGCGCCATGCCTCGTACAGCCCGATGATCTTCTGCATAGAAGTCGGCCAATCCAGCCGCCAAGCGTAAAGCGCCGCTACAAAACGTCGGTCCTGACGGTCAACTGCCGCCACGCATACAGCGGTCCGATCCGCCGTAGAGCGCTCACTGACCGCAGGGTCGATGCCAAAGACTACCGTCACCAGATCCTCGCGCTTGGGCAGCTCAGCGTATTTGACTTCCGACCGCTTCAACAACCCCCCGTGGCGTCAACGAACTGGGCGTTCATCTCTTGGTCAAAAACTAACGGTGGAAGCGTCCGCTGCCGGTATTCCCATTCTTTCTGACTGAAGCCGGGATTCATCCGACTCGTACCAGTAAAGCGTGCACCTTCCTTCCCGGCTCGATTCCAAAGCAGCCAATAATCGTTTCCAATGCCTTTGGGCGTTGACGCCAGAATAATAGGGCCTCGGCTCAAGCTCAGCGTCGGCGAAATGTTTGCTTCCAACAGATTGATCAGATTCGATTTGATCCAACCCGCCTCATCTATCGCCACCCCGTTCATTTCGCGCCCTCTAAGAGCCGCAATCTTTCCTCCGCTCAGACTGACAAAAGAAATCGAGCCGCCCGTTGAAAAACTGAACCCGTCCCCCTGCCGATTTGGCCCAACGATCAGCTCAGCGAACCAGTGCCGCACCCATGACCGCGGCTCAGCAACGTGTTCTTCACTCGGACCGCAATACGCCCAATGGCCTCCATTGCGCACACCTCGTTCACTAAGGATGCAGAACCTGGTTAAAAAATCTGATTTACCCGACCTACGCCCAGTGTTCAGCACCAATAGCCTTTTGCCTTCAGCGATCGCAGTCTCAAACTCAGCGAAGCACTGCTTCTGCCACTCGAACATCGGCTTGAGATTGATCTGTAGGTCCATCAGGAATGATAGATTTCTAGTTTTTCACCGCCGCACGTCGCCACAGCATCCGGTTTACGCCCCGCCTCGCGCCATAGGTCAGCTTCAAAGTCGCGCTGGTCAAAGGAGCTTAAATAATCTGGGAACGAGTCGTACCAGGTCTTCCCATCACAGAACCGCACGGTCCGATCCGGCATAACCTTGACGTGCATGTACTCGGCCTTAATTGCCATTTGTCCCTCCCAATAACTTCGGCGGCTCGACCGATAAGTCTTCATCCGGAGGCACACGACGAAAGCCAGTGTCGATGCTCCAGTTCGGCGCGATCTGCGCCTTGTCGAACGTGACCAAGACCTTGTGCTCGCTCTTCGTCACCTGCAACCTAAGCGATTCCTCAACGATGCGCGTCGGCTGGTAAAGCCCGAACAGCTTGCTCAGCTCTGAAGAAATCTTAGCGGCCGCATCTGACACCCGAGCTATCGCCACTACAGCGTTAACCGTCACCTCGGCATCATCGTTATCAAGCATCGCCTCCGCTCGTTCCGCAGCTTTTGTTAGCCGCCGATTGTAATGATCAAGCCGTTCAGCGACCACCTGCCGCAACTGCGCGATCGCCTGTGCGTCGAGCGAGCTTGGGAAGTGGGATTCTGTTGCTAAAGCAATTGTCAGCAGATTACGCACGGTCCGAGTCGTGACGCTGAGGCTTTCCGCGATTGACGTAATCGGCTGTCCCTCCGCAAGCAACCGCATCGCCGTTTGCCGTCTAGCTAGACTGCGAGCCTTCTGTTTTAGCTTCGGTGCGTTACCCATTGGATGGAAAGTCCGTTATGCAAGCTGTTATGACCTCCTTGGGAAAAATAGAACACCGTGTTCGATTCCAAAGCTTGCTTCTGAGCGCCCCGCGCGCGTGACCCGCTGGTGAGAGCATTGGTGATAGCGTTTTTGGTATTGGTGAGGGCATTTGCTGGTCTTTGGCCGCGCTTTGTAGGGCAGCAGTATAGCTAACTTTACGCGCTCCCGCTATGAGGAAATCCTATAGGGAAATTTTCGAGTCCAAAATTGACTACCCAAAAGGGACCGAAACGGCCTTATTGCACCCCTTGATGACAGGGTGATACCGAGATTGATATGATCGTATGTGTGTGCGCGCGCGTATGTGATTATGTTAATCTTGCATACACCCTATCACCAGACACACCAAGCCTCTCTGGAAGCCGATCTGCGGGCGACCCAAGAAGTGTAAAACCCAAAAAATGCATACACCAGGTGCTATCACCAGCGCATACAACCTTTCGCGAAATTTTGTATGTTTCCGTTTCTGGAGTGCTCTCTCTAGATAGTTAATCGTATGGGATAATGATTACAGTTAGTACGAGATCTAACAGAAACCGCTTCACGCCGATCACGGTTGCTGAATTCCAAGATGTCACGCCGGAATACGCGAGAATCCCGGCAATTTGCCGAATGTTCGGCGTTTCGAGACCTTTCGTTTTCGACGCGTTCCACAAGGGCTTGAAGTCGCTCCATATCAAACGCCCGGGCGCTTCTAAAGGCATCCGGTTAGTAAACGTCGTTTCGATGCGGGAATACCTAGAAAGCTTCGGGGGATGATAGCGACATGGACAGATTCGATTCGCCCAGATGGGGCGGGGCACGACTGCGACATCGTGCCGCCGCACAACGACAAGAAGATGACGCCGGGAGACTACCAAACTTTCCGCCTGATCGCAAGGACGGGTGGATAGACGCCTACATTCTGTTCTTAGAACGGTGCCATAAGCGGCTTGGTGGCGGAGCGATCTCAGCTCACTACCTGGACGTCATCGCACGAACCTACTCGAAATTCTGCGCAACCGGCGACCCGTGGTATCGGTGGCATAGTTGGCGAGCAATCCAGGTTTGCTGTCAATGGTTGGCTCAACTGCAACGCCCCCTAAACGAGCCATGAGCCGCCCCGAAATCGCTTCCGCCAAGGATCGGCTTCGAATACCTGAGCTCTGGCGACTTCTTGAGCTTTCGGGCGAGCCGTCCAGGATTTGTCATTCTCCGTTTAGAGAGGATCGAAAGGCCAGTTTTTCAGTCTACGACGATGGGCGCCAGGCGAAGGACTTCGCAACCGGCGATCATTTCGACGCTATCGACTTCCTCGGTAAGGCGCGCGGAATCGCCAACGGTGAAGCGGTCCGTCAGTTCCTGGAGCTTGCTAACGGCCGGCCTTGCACACCTGCGCCGATATCCTCCCAATGTAGGCACAAGGTCGAAGATTCGATTCTGCCGGACTTGAGCTGGTTGCGTGACGGTTCCGAGTCTGAACTGAGGCAAGTTGCGAACAGTCGTGGGCTGGATTTCTACGCGGTATGGACCGCCCAGGACATGGGTCTTTTGCGCTTTGGAGAGATCCGAGGCCTTAGCTCATGGATCTTGACCGATTGCTCCGGGCGCTGCGCAGAAGGCCGTCGCCTGAACGGGAAGCCGTATCCGCCGACCAAGAGCAAGCAAAGCAAGCTCCCGCTCCGTAAGGCGCATACGATTTTTTGCAGCAAAAAGAATTGGCCTGTCGGGATCATGCCGGCACCAGAGTATCGCGAATCCTTTGAGGCGATCGCACTCGTGGAGGGAGGTCCGGATTTGCTCGCTGCTATTCACTTCGCGTTGCACCAGCGACGGCCGGAGATTCTGCCCGTAGCGATGCTCGGCCGCGGCGTCTGTCTGCATGGTCTGCATCCCGAATCGCTCGACCGTTTCAGAGGCCGGCGCGTCCGAATCTATCCGCACGATGACCCGGACGGTGGCAGTTACCAAAACGCGATTGTCTGGGCTAATCAGCTCGAGCGACTCGATTGCGGGGTTGATTTCTTCACCTTCAAAGGACTGCGCAAATTAAACGGATCGCCTGCCAAGGACTTGAACGATTGCGTCCAGCTTGGTCCAGAGCAATTGCAGCAACTGGGGGAGCTATTTCCGTGAGGGAAACCAAGGGCGAGATCCAGGCTGCGTCCGTCAATTTGTTCGGCAAAAACGGGTCCGGTTTGGTAGAAATCGTTCGAAAGCTCGAGATTTACTACGACTCGCCGCGAACGAAGTTTTGGGCCAGAAACGATCGTGAGGGCTGGATAATGGTCAAGGACACGGACGTCAAGCGTATCCTGGGAGAGTTCGGCTTCAGAAAGGCGGCAAAAAAGGACGAGAACGTTTCTCAGATCGATGCGCTTCTTACCGCTATCCAGCGATCAAATGACGTCGATTACGCCGGCTCCCTTGCTGGTTATCACCGCGGAGTTTATGAGATAGGCGGCAATCGTGTTCTTGTCCGAGATTCACCAAGAATCATCGAGCCGGCGGCGGGAGACTGGGAGATGTTGGAAACGATTATCGACCGCATGTTTGGGCCCGTCCAGCTTCGCTACCTTTACGGATGGATCAAGATTGCGTTCGAGGCTCTGTCCAGCCGCAACTTCAGAGTCGGACAGGCGCTCGTATTAGCCGGTCCGAAAGATTGCGGCAAATCGTTGTTGCAAGAGTTGATCACGGTGATGCTCGGTGGCCGATGCGCAAAACCTCACCGCTACATGTCAGGTGGTTCGGACTTTAATGGGGAACTGTTTGGGGCCGAGCACCTGATGATGGAGGACGAGCAAGCCTCAACCGATATCCGAGCCAGGCGTAATTTCGGTGCTCGGATTAAGGAGGTCACAGCCAACACTGTCCAGAGTTGTCACCCTAAACACCGCCCCGCGATCAGTCTTCCTCCGTTTTGGAGACTGACAATCAGCGTCAATGACGAGCCTGAAAACTTAATGATGCTCCCGCCGATCGATGAATCTCTTGAGGATAAGCTGATCATTTTAAAAGCAAAAAAGTATCCAATGCCGATGCCAACGGTGACCGACTACCAGCGCGAACTCTTCATGACGGCGCTCAAGGCGCAAATACCGCACTTTTTGTATCACCTTCGATGCTGGCAGATCCCAGAGGAGTCGGTTTCTCAGCGGTACGGAATCATTCACTACCATCACCCCGACATCCTCGAAACCCTTGGATCACTGGCCCCGGAGCATAAGCTCCTCGAGCTGATCGACACCGCACTATTCAGCTCTCTGGCGCCGGGTTCGTTCGAAGGCACAGCGGCCGAATTGGAACACGAGTTAACTAAGGACGGGAGCGAGGTGAGGCGCGCAGCATCCCAGTTGCTGTCGTTCCAGGCCGCCTGTGGGACCTACCTTGGACGCCTCGCCAAGGCATATCCGGGAAGGATCACAGAGGTCCGCACCAAGACGGGAAGGATATGGACCATCAATCCGCCTTGAACAGCAGTGCGTTCAAACTGCCGGCGCTCAAATCGATTGGTGACCTCGCTGGTGCTGAACCCACCATAGTGGTGGATACACGGGAGCAAGATCCTTTGCCATTTTCGCGGCTCAAGACCCAACCTGGAACACTGATAACCGGCGATTATTCGGTTGCTGGACTCGAGACCTCTTTCGCCGTTGAGAGAAAAACCGTCCAGGACTTCGTTGGCTGTTGCATGGGCGAGAACCGATCGCGCTTCGAGCGTGAACTTCACCGACTCCGCGGGATGAGGTTCAAGCGACTACTGATCGTCGGAACCGAAAACGAAATCTTGCGGGGCCAATATCACTCCAACATCAAACCCAAGTCTGTATTCGGAACGCTATGCGCCTTCGAAATTCGTTACGATACCCCGGTGGTGTTCTGTCCTACGCCGGAGGCCGCGGGCCGCATGATCGAACGCTGGGGTTTTTGGTTCACGCGCGAAGCGGTCGAGGCGGTCAATGATCTCTGGCGTGCATCAGGGTAGATATCCTTCAGACTCATAAGCCCGGTATCTTTCCAGATTCGGCCCCAATTGGTACCTTGCGGCCCGTTCCCCTTCGGAGTCTTGCCAAGCTCATTCCGAATCTGCCGTTTATTTTCAAGCGATAATTTTAAAAGGTCACGGTGACCCATGTGCGAACGCCAGATTTTCACGGCCGCCCACCTATTCAGTGCCAGCTCCTTCACATCCTTCCTTAGGTCTTTCAGCGTTTTCCACCCGCCATCTGGTGGATGCTCTAGCCAATAGTGCGCCGACCAGAAAGCGTAGTGGATCATCTCATTTTTTTGATCCTTAGCGCCAGGCGGCCGCTCCGCGGTCCGATCCATGTTCTCGAGAGCTTCGGCAACCTTTCGAAAATGTTTGTAATCTCCCGCTTGAAGAGGTTCCAGGAAAAGCTGTTCGCAGATATCTTGAGCAATTGGGGAACGGGGATGCACCTTCAATGCAAACCAAATCTTCCACTTCAGCCCGGGCTTGCGGAAAAGGAATTCCGAGAACTTCTGTCGGAACACTGATGGGATCTGCCCTTGCTGCGCTTCCTCATTCATTTTTTGGCAACCTCGGAATCAACGTGACCGCCTGCCTGATCAAATCGAGATCCGCATGCGTGTACTTGTCCAGTACGCCGCCACGCGCGTGATTCGTCACCCGGCGCTGCACTTCCTTGATGGCCTCAGAATTGAAGACGCTGGAGGCTGCGGTGTGGCGAAAACTGTGAAAGGTCAGGCTCCGCACCTTGCGACCCTTGCCGTTGCGCTCCTTCAATACCCTGCCCTCGATCCGGGCCCGGCGCATGATTGCGTCAAACTCGGCGCCCAGGCCGTGGCTGCCGGCGCCGCTGCGGTTCGCCAGAGAAGGAAACAGACAGGCATCGGACTTCTCCGGCGCCAGCTGCCCAATAAGCCAGTCAACGAAATCCGGGTGAAGGCCTACGACGGCTTGCTTTTTGGTTTTCCGTTCCCGGAAAGTCAGAATCCCATTTTCGGTATCGATCGCGTCCCAGCGAAAGTTACACACGTCCTGCAGGCGCGCTCCAGACCCGTAGGCTAGCAGGATGGCGCCGCGCCAGTCGCCCTCGGCGGCCTTGGCCAGTTGGGCCACCTGCTCGGCGCTGAATACGTCCTTGACAGTCGAGTCGCTCGGAAGCGGATCGGTGGCGGCCACAGGGTTGTACTTGATTTTCCCGAGCTTTCTCGCTTTCTCGAATGCTCCGGAAAGGTATTTCCGGACCAGCTTGTTGACGGTCGAGGCCGATCGCCCCTCCTTCAGGAGATGATCGACAAACCCCTCGACGTCGCGTTCCGTGATGCTCTCGATCGGGGCGTTTTGTCGTACCCCAAGAAACGTGAGGAACTCCCGGATCGCTTGCTCGTAGGCGAGCTTCGATGCCTTGCTGATCTTTCGCTTGCTAGCCAACCAATCGGTGGTCCAAGCCTTGATGGTGGGGGATTTGATTTCCCTGAGGCCGACGCGCTTCAGGGTTTCGTTATACATCTCCTGGATTCGCTGTTCTGTGGCCTGCCCGCCCCGTACCAGTCCCTCGGCTTCTTGCCAGCCGGTGCAGATGATTTTGGCTTTCCCCTCGTCCTCCTCCTTGGTCGACACCATTCGCCGCGTTCCTTCGGCGGTCGTGTAGCAGCAATACCAGTATTTGCTCTTTCCGCGTGGATCTTTGTGGATGCTCGCCATGTGTCCTAACATAGTCATAACGTCCCAGATAGTCCATGAATTATTTAGGACTATTATTTACTAGGGGAGAGGCACTTACGGAGGAATAAAAATAGAACCGAGGGTTCGAATCCCTCCCCATCCGCCACGCGTTTCAAAATCAAAAACCTGAGATGCCGGGTCGATCGCAGGGAAACTGCTTTACTTAGGCCGCGAGAAGCGAAATATGTTGCCGATGATGAGGTGGCAACGATGTTCGTGGTTCTTAGCTCTTTTAGCCGCGGGTGCAGCGCTCTTTTTGGCCTCGTGTGCCGACCAAGAGGGTGTGGGGCCGGGTGAGGGTGAATTAAAGGACCGTCCCCCAGGAGCAGCAGTAAGTTACTAAAGCAGCGATTGTCACGGCGGCAGACTGGAGATTTCAGACTGCCATTCCGTCGGCCCCGAAAAGGTGGGCATTTTTGGCCTCGAATCCAAAACCGACCGCATCAGAGTGCCGGTAACTTTGGAACCCCTTCACGTTTAAGGTAATCCGGTTACCGGCCGGCGTATTGCCATGGAGGAAAGTCAGGTCGCCCAGGTTCTCAACAACCTCGATCAAGAGGGTGCTGGCTCCATTCGCCGAGTCGCACACATGAACGTGTTCGGGCCGCAATCCGAGGGTGAGCTCGGCGCCCGGAGTTACATTGGCCGATATAGTCTTCTCCAGACTCAACGGACGACGCGGAAAATCCGGGCCCGATATAACAATCATTTTTGCGCTCGTATCCTCCACCCGGACCTTTAGAAAATTCATTCTCGGTGCACCGATAAAGCCCGCTACGAAGAGGTTCGCAGGACTTTGATAAAGGTCGCGCGGTTGACCGATCTGTTCGATTTTGCCTCCATTCAGAACGATGATCTTATCTGCCAGCGTCATCGCTTCTACTTGGTCGTGGGTGACGTATATCATCGTCGATTGCAGCTCGCTGTGCAGCTTAGAGAGTTCAATCCGCATCTGCACTCGGAGTTCTGCATCAAGATTTGAAAGCGGCTCGTCAAATAAGAAAATTTCGGGTTCTCGGACAATCGCACGACCGATTGCTACGCGTTGACGCTGGCCGCCTGACAACTCTTTCGGTCTGCGCTTCAGATATGGTGTCAAGTGCAGAATCTCAGCTGCATGGGCGACACGCTCCCTGATTTCTTGTTTTGGGCGCTTGGCCATCCGCAGGCCGAACCCCATATTCTCCTCGACCGACATATGCGGATAGAGAGCATATGTTTGAAACACCATTGCCACTCCGCGGTTCGCAGGATCGACTTGGTTCACTTGGCGGTTGCCGATCCAGACTTCCCCCTCACTCGCCTCTTCGAGGCCGGCAATGATACGCAAAAGGGTGGTTTTACCGCAGCCAGACGGCCCTACGAAGACTACGAATTCACCATCATCTATTTGAAGGCTGACTCCATGAAGGACTTGGGTTTGGCCGAATCGCTTAATAACATTTTGGAGTTTTAGACATGCCATGACGTAGAATCATTGTCGAAGAAAAAAGCAACAAACTCAGGTATCAGAGACCGGGTCCTTGCGCAAGCGGTGATCTGGTCAGCAGCTTTCTCCTGCCGGATCGGACCGCACGGCACTGAACCGAAAGTTTTTCGAAACTTCGGGTTTTTCGAGGTGTTCAGCAGAGTGAGGTGACGTATTAAGAAATTGCTCTTCCCGGTTAACGGGAGGGTTGTAGTGAGAAAATACTACTACGAGCCTCCGCTTTGGGCATCTGAGCTACAGGCTGTTTCCTGGCTTAAACCTAATGTCTGGAGCGTGCTGCGGTTGGTCGATGAAGCTCTGAAGAGAGCCATGGTTGACCAGGCTTCGGCTAAAAAACAGTGACTACCAAACCTACTTCTGATTAAGAACAACCTGAAATCGTTATGATAAAACACATTCTGCTTCTAGCTGCGGTCGTTGGCTTTATTGCCCAATCCAGCGCTTTTGCCGCGGACCCGAGTCCATCTCCGAGCGCGAGCCCGGCGAAGACCCATCATCACAAGGCGCACCACAAGAAATCGACCGCGCCAGCGGCTTCACCTTCGCCTTCCGCTACTCCCTCCTAAGGTCTGAGGTTTTTAATTGCGCGGCTGCGCCGAAAGGGCGCAGCCACTCGAATACATTCGAGTGATCCGGTCCTTCGGAGACCATGGCTCAACGAAAGGCATGCCGGATGGAAAGTTGATTTAGCCCGAGCAAACCAGGCTCGGGCTAATTTTTTTGGTCGCCCATATTCACGATCTTAGCGAATACCTGGCGGCCTGGAGTCGTCCAAGTCCTCGACAATGTGGACTTATGCAACGGTACCTCCTTCTGCTGCTGGCGGCTTTTGGATTGTTTTCCTCGATCTCTGAATCAAAGGCCGGCCCTCCGTTCGGCGCATCCGCGCGCCCTCGCTATCCCGGAGGCGTTGCTTATTCGGAGTATCACCATCGGCCTTACTACTATCGCCGTTATAACTACGGACCAGCCTACCGCCCGCACGCCTACCCCTCGCACCGCAGGCCGCATTAACCCAAATTCCGAAATTTGGAATCGTCTTCAAATTCGGAATTTAGGATTAACCCGCAAAAAATCACGTCCGGCGCCGCTGGACCGAATCGACGAGCTCATTGCGGGTTAGAAATCTCTAAGCTAAGGATTTGTGAGCGATGCAGGCTACAGACCCCTGAGCACGTGACCAATTATCAGGACATCGTCACCGAGACGCTTATAACGAATCCGATGCAGCCTGGTCGCCTCCTCTAGTCTCTCGATGCCGACGCCCGCGAAGCTTGGTTTATCACCGCCCGTTAGGAGTGGCGCGACAAAGCACCAGACTTCATCGATCAGATTTTGATCGCGTAATTGTCCCAACACATCACCGCCACCTTCAACGAGAAGGCGGGTTACGCCCTTTGTACCCAGGTCTTTCAAAATATCCAACCAGTCGACGTCTCGATAGATGATCGTACGCTCCCGATTTTCGTCGGTTAGCAGTTTCGCACCAGCCGGCAAGTTCCCAGACCGCGTGACGACGACTCGCCATGGCTGCAATCCCGCCATGCTGGGACGCACGGTCAGCCTTGGATCATCTCGGCGGACAGTTTCGGCCCCAACGAGAATTGCATCTACGCTTGCTCGGAGACGATGAACCAAACGTAGGGATCGGTTGTTGGAAAGCCACTGCGGTTCGCCCGGAGGGCGCGTGGTGCGACCGTCGAGCGACTGGGCGACTTTAACGATGATCCACGGGATGCCCGCCGTAACCCATTTGCTGAAGCCAACGTTTAACAGTGCGCATTCAGTTTCCAGCACCCCGATCGTTACCGCGATTCCTGCTTCTTTAAGCTGTTCGATCCCGCGCCCCTGATGTTTCGGATTCACGTCAATCGCCCCAACTACCACTCGTCCAATTTTCGCTGCGATAATGGCGTCTGTGCAGGGTGGGGTACGACCGTGTGTCGAGCATGGTTCTAAAGTTACATAGAGCGTGGCGCCTGCGGCGGACCCAGGGTTCGGCAGAGCAGATAACGCTTCGATTTCGGCGTGCGGACCACCCGCGCACCTGTGCCAGCCGCTGGATATGACCGTTCCGTCACGTACGAGCACTGATCCAACGGCGGGGTTTGGGCTCGTTTTTCCCAGGCCCTTTGAAGCCAGCCGCAACGCCAGTTGCATGTATCGCACGTCCGCACTCGATGGGGCCGTGGACAACTCGGATAAATGCTCCATAAAGCTCGCAATCGCCCAGTTACAACTGGAAAAATTGCCGGAGTCGCCGCAAGAAACTTTCCTTCGTCGCTATTTTCAGCTGGTCGTCCCCATTCGCAGGAGCGTTGGCAAGGTGCATTTCCATGGCAGATCGCCGGGCAACTACGGTTTCGCTCAACGATTCCGCCAGCCCGGGGTATTCTCGCAGCAAAACGGCCATCGACTCCCTTTCAATCTCAATCACTTCGCAGTCAAGCACCGCGACCAGAGTAGCGCTTCGCGGCTCTCCGGTGAGCAAAGAGATTTCTCCAAAGCAATCTCCTGCCGCTAAGATGCCGACCGGCCAAGATCGCCCCTCTTTTTCGGCGAGAACTTCGACCGTGCCCCTCGCAAGGATAAACATGGAAGTCCCAGACTCCCCCTTGCAAATAATTCTTTCACCTTTGCCAAAACGGATCCTTCGTGCTCCGAGCGCGAGCTTTGCCAACTGATCCTGGTCCAGACTGGAAAAGAGCGGCTGGCCGGCGAGCAGTTTCAAATCGATTTCGAGTCTACGGCTGAGCTGTCCGTTACGGACGAGTTCAATCTGTTGGGTGGAAAACGCCAGCCGAATGCCTCGCCGATTAAGTTCGTACCAAACGTTTGTCCGAACAGCATCAATGATATCTGGAAAAACTCTCCCATCCATCAACCAGAATTTGATCTCGTACTGTACGGCCGATTCAGCGAAGTCGATCAGGAAGACCTTTGCCGACGGATCGCGAAGCACTCCGGGGGCGTTTGAGGTGGCTTGAAGCATCGCATCTTTGACCTCGTTCGGCGGGATTCGATGATCCACGCTCAGACGGACGCGTGCAGCGTGTCTCGGTGATGGATAGTAAAGATTGACGATAGTCGCCTTAGCTAACTGGCTGTTTGGAATATCAAAGCTGACATCGTCGTTGTTTCGGAATCGAGTCGATCGCCAATTGATTTCGACCACTTCAACGTGCTTGCCATCGACGATCAGCCAGTCGCCGACCCGATAGGCTTTGCCAGCCTGAAGGCCAAAACCGGCAAAAATATTGCCAAGAGTGTCTTGCAGCGCGAGCCCGATGATAATCGCGATTAGGCCCGATCCGGCAAGGAGGCCCGGAATCGTAACGTGATAAAAAAACGCGAGTCCGAGAACCGTTGCAAATACGAAGGCGATGATTGCAACAACCTGCGGAAGAAATGAGGGGATTCGTGCTCCTTCGCCGGGGTAACCGTACAACGGCCATACAAACCGATGCAATATAGCGTTGAGCGGAAATGCAGCGGTAATTGCCGCAACAATGCCGATTTCGCCGGCGCCGGGAAAATCAACGTGAAAGAGACGTGAAGCGATGGTGATCGAAACCGCTGCGATGAAAACGTGCGAAACCCACGCCAGCCCCACATTCACGCGTCGTTTTAACCAACGGCCAATCATCAGACCCGTCAGATAAAGGACAAAGCTGGCCAGGATGAAATACAAGCCTGGCATTTGGGCCGGCCAAATCGACTGAAAATGATGTAGCATCAGGCTTTTTGCCCTTTCTCCGACGGATTCAACCCATTTTAGGGTTACCAAAATGAAGGGTAATATAGTCGAGCGGGCAAACCGGAACCTTTTTAAATGAGAAGAATATTAAGTCGAATCTAATATCCACACGAGCGTATGGAACTTCATTTAAAGTTGTATTCGGCTAAGCCGGCGTTTCCGGGACAGTTCGAGCTCGTTCCAGGAAAGCAAATCCGGCCAAATGTAGGAGCCAAGAATTCAAGAAAGAACCAACAATCTCGCGCCGAGTTCCGGATCTTGAGTACTTGAGTTCTCGAGTACTTAAGTCCTCGGCATCTTGGTCCAAATGCCGCCGTCCTTTGCGCTTTGAACCGCAGCGGTAATAAAAGCCATTCCCTTTACGCCGTCGTCGGCGGTTGGAAAGTCCAGATCCTTTGGCGGCGATTGACCATTTACCTCGGCCTCGACTGCGCGGGCGGCTTCGAGGTAGATGTTCGCAAACGCTTCGATAAATGCCTCGGGATGTCCAAACGGCAGACGAGTGAATCTCTTCGCGGCGTCGCTGAGGTAACCGTTACCCCGCCGAAAGATTCGCCGCGGAGCATCCGGATATTTCACGGTGAGGTCGTTCGGCTCCTCCTGGTGCCACTCTAGCGACGCCTTCGTTCCATAGACGCGGATATTCACATCATTCTCTTCGCCGGCGCAAATCTGAGAGGCGCAAAGGACGCCGCGGGCTCCGCCTTTGTAATGGACCAGAAGATTGCCGTCGTCTTCCAGACGCCTTCCTTCGACAAAAGTCGTGAAGTCCGCGCAAAGCTCTTCGATCTCCAGGCCCGTAATATAACGTCCGAGATTCTCAGCATGAGTGCCGATATCTCCGATACAGCTTGAGGCTCCGGCTTGTTCCGGGTTCGTTCGCCAAGACGCCCCCTTGTGGCCCTCAGCTTCGAGCAGGTGAAGCAGCCATCCCTGCGGGTATTCCGCTACTACTTTCAGGATCTTACCCAGATCGCCGCGCCGCACCATCTCCCTGGCTTCTTTGACCATCGGATAACCGGTGTAGTTGTGCGTTAGCGCAAAAACCTTACCCGTTTTGCTCACTAAATCTCGGAGGGCAAGAGCTTCTTCGAGATTGAACGTCATCGGTTTATCGCATACGACGTTAAACCCGCTTTCAAGAAACGCCTTCGCGACCGGAAAATGGACGTAGTTCGGCGTCACGATCGAAACGAAATCGATTCGTTCGCCGATCGGAAGCTTGCCTTCCTCCTCCGCCATCGTCTGGTAATTCGCATAGACGCGTTTCGAATCGAGCGATAGGTCGCTGCCTGAAAGCTTCGATTTTTCGGCATTAGAGGAAAAGGAGCCCGCGACAAGATCGATCTTTCCGTCCAGCCAGGCAGCCATGCGGTGTACTGCTCCAATGAAGGCATCGCGCCCACCGCCAACCATCCCCATCTTTAATCTTCTAGACATAAATTGATATCGTTATTGCTTTTCCCGTTCAAAAGCCGAATCGAACGCAACTCCGCTGGGTGCGAAATCGTACGAGCGCACGTTTCGACAGGATTCGGTCGCACCATGGATACGATCCATCCGGACGTCTTCCCATTCGATCGACAGCGGACCACGGTAGGAGATATCATTCAGTGCGACAATGATATCCTCAAAATGGATGTCGCCGTGCCCGATCGAACGGAAGTCCCAATAACGCCGGTGATCACCGAAATTGGTGTGACCTCCAAATACGCCGACTTCGCCCGTACCGTGGCCCCACCAGACGTCTTTCATGTGAGCGTGGAAGATCCGATCCTTGAACTCGCGAATGAATCTTACGTAGTCGACTCCCTGGTAACCGAAATGAGACGGATCGTAGTTAAACCCGAATCGGCGATGATGTTTCACCGCGTTCAAAGCACGATGCGCCGACGCGATGTCGAACGCAATCTCAGTCGGATGTACCTCGAGCCCGAAATTAACATCCAACGCGTCAAAAGCCTCAAGGATCGGCAAGAAACGTTTGCCAAAATCGTCAAAACCTTTCTGGAGGAAATCCTGGCTCGTCGGCGGAAATGCATAGCAGGCCTGCCAGATGGTTGAACCGCTAAACCCGGCCACAACTGCCGGGAACGGCAGATCCTGATGGGGCTTGGTATCGATGAAGTTACGCGCTGCCTGACCCGCTTTTTTCATGTGCTCCGCCGCGCGTTGCCGGACCCCTTCGGGGTCTCCATCTTTCCAGACGTGCGGTGGAAGGATCGCTTGATGCCGTTCATCGATATTATCGCAAATCGCTTGTCCAACCAAATGGTTGGAGATCGCGAAAGCCGTTAGCCCGTTATCTGAAAGAATCTTCCAGCGATCTTTGCAGTACTCTTTCGACTCCGCCGCAGCTTCGACGTCAAAGTGGTCGCCCCAACAGGCGAGTTCGAGCCCGTCAAATCCCATTTTCTTCGCCAACGGAGCCAGGTCTTTCAAAGGCAGATCCGCCCATTGGCCGGTGAACAAGGTGACTGGTCTGGCCATGATTTTTTTTGGAGGGGGAAAAAGTGTTAATGAATTTCACAACTGTTAGCCGAGGAAACGCCTCGAATTCAAGGGAAGTCGATCAACAAAGCCAAAAAACCTCCAGCCCGTCCGATGGTAGGGACGCGCTCCTGCGCGATCCGGCGTGGCCGGCTAAAGCTCGGAACCTCGCATCCGGTGATCAAAGTGCGGTAGAAAATTCTTGCGGATTTAGATTAGACCGCGGGCGAAGATGTTCCCTCTACAATCATGAGTTCGTTGTCCGCTGCGCGTTGCCGGACCTCGAGCGCCGGCCGGTACTCCTCGGAGTTGTACCACAGCCTCGCTTGGTGAACCGTTGGAAATTCGATTACCACCAACGCCGGACTCCAATCTCCCTCCAGGACCTGGGAAGCTCCGCCGCGCACCAAAAAGCGACCCCCATATTTTTCGACAGACGGAGGCATCAAACGTTTATACACGGCCAAGCTCTCTGGATCTTTCCAGACGACATTTGCAATCACGTATCCGGCCATACTCGTAAACTCTTCCGATTTTTTCTCCGTGCAGACAGATCACACAGCGCAGCAAAGCCGCAACCAAAGGATTTGGTGAGAGGTGAGGGGTAAGAGGTGAGAGGTGACGGCGGCTACGCTCGTTTTAAGTGGGCATGGAGGCCGTCAAGGCACTGGAAGGCCCGCACCAGGATCTCTTCGTCGCTGATGCCCTGCTTCGCCCAACCCTTCAATATTTGATCAAGACCAAATCCTTCGGCGCGATGAAATTTGTCATCTCCCAGGTCCGCGTCGTGAACGATTTCGGCTAAACGAAGCACCGCTCGCTCGCGAATATCAAACCGCTTGACTAGCGTTTCGAAAGTACAGCGGTCGCCATCCTGGCTAAACTCTGAATCCATCATCGCGAACGGCAATGCTCCGTGATATTTCGCGGGCTTCTTAACAAAGACGAATTTGGCCGACGGATCGATGAAGTTGTGAATTAGCCAGGCTGAACTCGCGCGATCGATCTCGGGATGAGGCCGGGTAATCCAGGTTTTGCCCTTGTAATTCTCGGCTCGCAGCCGTTCTTTTCGCTCCTCCTCTCCATTGTTGGATTCGAGCGATTCTGCTTTCTGGAAGAGTCTCTCGAGGTCCTCGCCACGCGAGCTTTGGAAAAAGTCGATATCGGATATATCCCGAAAGCGTTGGCGAAGTTTCTGCATCTGGCTCGCGACTGTTTCCAGAGAAGTTTTCCGACCTCTGGCGTCTTTGATGAGGAGAGTTAGAGGCTCCGCGATCGCGTCATAATCGCGTGCTCGCGCTTCGTCGAACATTGCGACCACGGCGGCGTTGGGCGTGCCTTCAATATCTTTGACACGAACAAGGGCGGCCTCGCCTCCTTTGTCGACGATCTCCTTAGCCAGCGATTGGAAGCGCTCGTAGTGAATCACCTCATCCGGGAGAACGTAGGTTGATGTCTTGAGTTGAATCGCGCCGAACTTCTTGAGCCGGCGCCAAACTTTCACCCGGTCACTCGAATGCTTTGCCGGGAGATTGAATAGCAGGAACAACCAGGAACCTGGATCGTTTTGTGACATGAATGTTTCTTTGCCTAACACGTATGCGCTTCCCTTTATTCCTGGATCGCGCACGTGTGCCCTATTCGTTTGTGCCAA